>NZ_JBDJLM010000024.1:0-67099 GCF_039673365.1 Pseudomonas sp. TWI923
GTGAATCCCCGCCTGGCGTGCCCGGCTCACCACCTGCAACGAGATGATCGAGTCGCCGCCCAGCTCGAAGAAGTTGTCCCGCGCACCGATGCGCTCCAGCTTGAGCACGTCCTGCCAGATCGCCGCGATACGTTGTTCAAGGTCAGTGGCCGGGGCTTGGTAGTCGGCCTGCGCCTGCTCCAGGTCCGGCAACGGCAGGGCCTTGCGGTCCAGCTTGCCGTTGGGGGTCAGCGGCAGCGCCGGCAGTTGCAGCAGGTGCGCAGGCACCATGTATTCAGGCAGCTGTTCGCGCAGCGCGGCTTTCACCTGCTCGCTGTCCAGCGTGGCGTTGGCCACCAGGTAGCCGACCAGCTGATGGCCGCTGGCACCTTCCACCGCCAGCACCACCGCCTCGCGCACGCCGGCCTGCTGTTGCAGGCGGGTCTCGATCTCGCCCAGCTCGATACGGAAACCACGCACTTTCACCTGGTGGTCAACCCGGCCG
Source organism: Pseudomonas sp. TWI923 (assembly GCF_039673365.1). Taxonomy (NCBI): domain Bacteria; kingdom Pseudomonadati; phylum Pseudomonadota; class Gammaproteobacteria; order Pseudomonadales; family Pseudomonadaceae; genus Pseudomonas; species Pseudomonas sp. TWI923. The sequence goes on from NZ_JBDJLM010000024.1 coordinate 485, forward strand.
ATGTATTCCAGCTGGCCGTCCTCGCGGTAGCGGGTCAGGTCGCCGGTGCGGTACATGCGCTCGCCAGGCTCACCTGTCGGGTTGGGCACGAATTTCTCGGCAGTCAGCCCCGGGCGCAGCAGGTAGCCACGGGCCAGGCCGTCACCGGCCAGGTACAGCTCGGCGGCAACGCCCACGGGGGCGGCCTGCAGTTGGTCGTCCAGCAGCAGCGCGCTGCTGTTGCACATCGGCTGGCCGATGCTCGGCACCCCGCCCTGCAGGCGGCGGCTGAAGGTGGAGTAGACGGTGTCTTCCGACGGGCCGTACAGGTCGTACACGTGGTCCAGGGTGCCCAGCGCGTACAGGCTGTCGACCAGCCCTTGCTTGAGCGGCTCGCCACACAGGTTGACGATGTCCACCTCGGCCGGCACGTCGCCGGCACGCAGCAGCGCGGCGATGGCCGATGGCACGGTGTTGATCAGGCGCACCTCGGCGCGCGCCGGCAGGTTGCCCAGCTCCAGGGCGTTGCGCGCCAGGATCAGGTAACCGCCGTTGGCCAGGGTGACGAACAGCTCCCACACCGACAGGTCGAAGCACACCGAAGTCGAGGCCAGCACGCCCTGGATCTCATCATGGCTGTACATGCTGGCGGACCAGTGCGCCAGGGCCACGATGTTGCGGTGGGTGATGGCCACGCCCTTGGGCCTGCCGGTGGAGCCGGAGGTGTAGATCACGTAGGCAAGGTTCTGCGCAGTCACCCGGGTGACCGGCGCGCTCGCCGGGTAGTGCGCCAACGCCGCGTCGTCCTCGGCCACCAGCACCGTGGTCAGGCCGTCCAGGGAAATGCCTTCGAGCACACCCGGCTGGGTCAGCAGCACCCGCGCCTGGCTGTCTTCGAGCATGTAGGCCAGGCGGTCGAGCGGGTAGTCCGGGTCCAGCGGCACATAGGTGCCACCGGCCTTGAGCACCGCCAGCAGGGCCACCAGCAGTTCGGCGTTGCGCGGCATGGCCACGCCCACCCGCACCTCGGGGCCGACCCCCAGCGCCACCAGGTGGTGGGCCAGGCGGTTGGCGCGGGCCTGCAGCCAGGCGTGGTCCAGGCGCCGCTCGCCATCGATCAGGGCCAGTGCCTGAGGCGTCTGGGCCGCCTGGCGCTCGATCAGCTGATGGATGCACTGCTCGCTTGCATAGGTTTCACGGGCCGGGTTGAAGCCGGCCAGGCGCGCCTGCTCGGCCGCTTCCAAGCTCGGCAGTTCGGCCAGGGGCAGGTGGAACTGTGCCGGCAACCGGGCCAGCAGGCCGCTGAGCTGTTCACCGAGCCGGCGCATGCCTTGCTCGGGGAAGCTGCGGCTGTCGAAGCTCAGGTGCAGTACCAGCTCTTCGGCATGCACCACCATCAGGGTCAACGGGAAGTTGGTCTGCTCGTGGTTGTGCACCTCGCCAAAGCGCAGGCTGTCCGGCGCGGCCTGCTGCAGGGCTTCGGAGATCGGGAAGTTCTCGAACACCAGCAAGGTGTCGAACAGGTTGTCGCCCAACTGCGCCCAGCGCTGCACATCGAACAACGCGGTGTGTTCGTGCTCACGCAAGGCCAGGTTGCGCAGTTGCAACTGCGCCAGCCACTCGCCCAGCGGCTGCTGCGACTCGACGTCGACCACCACCGGCAGGGTGTTGATGAACAGGCCCAGTTGCTGCTCGATGCCGACCAGCTCGGCCGGTCGGCCAGCCACGGTGGCACCGAAGGCCACGTGCTGCTGGCCGGTGTAACGCGACAGCAGCAAGGCCCAGGCACCCTGCACCAGGGTGTTCATGGTCAGCTTGTGCTGGCGGGCAAATTCGCTCAGGGCTTGGGTTTGCTGGGCATCCAGGCCGGTGTACAGCTCGACCTGGCCACCCTCGCCTTGCGGCAGGTCGCCAAATACCCGTGCCAGCCGGGTCGGCACTTGCAACCCCGCCACTTGCCCGCGCCAGAAGTGCTCGGTGGCCGCCGGGTCCTGGGCACCCAGCCAGGCGATGTAGTCGCGGTAACGCCCCGCCTGGGCCGGCACGGCCTGGCCACGGTAGCGTTGCAGCACCTCGCCCATCAGGCGCGAGTTGCTCCAGCCGTCCATGAGGATGTGGTGGCTGGTGTAGATCAGGTGGTGGCGCTGCTCGCCCAGGCGCACCAGCAACAGGCGCAGCAAGGGCGGTTCGGCCGGGTCGAAGCCCTGGGCACGCTCGTCGGCGGCCAGTTGGTCGAGCGCGGCCGTGTCGGCGTCGCGGTCGCGCCAGTCGAGCTCGCGCAGGTTCAGGCGCACGGACTTGCGGATGACCTGCAGCGGGCGCTCCAGGCCCTGCCAGAGGAAGCTGCTGCGCAGTACGTCATGGTCATCGACGCAGGCCTGCCAGGCTGCCGCGAAGCGCGCAGGCTCCAGGCCTTCGACCTCCAGACGCATCTGGTTGATGTAGTCGCCGCTTTGCTCGTAGACGGTGTGGAACAGCATGCCTTGCTGCATCGGCGACAGCGGGTAGATGTCTTCGATCTGCGCCAGTGGCACCGGCAGGCTGTCGAGCCCGGCCATGTCCAGGCCGGCCAGCGGGAAGTCCGACGGCGTCGCCGAGCGCTCCTGCAAGGTGCAGCAGTGCTCCACCAGGGCTTCCAGCTCGCGACCGTAGTCATCCGCCAGGCGTTGCACGGTGGCTTCGTCGAACATCTGCGTGCTGAAACGCCAGCCCATGCTGAACTCGCCGCCATATACCTGGCCATTGAGCGTCAGCCAGTTACCCAGTGCCGCCAACGGGCTCTGGTCCGGGCCCACGGCCTCGCCGGCCGGCACGAACAGCGCGCCGTCCTCGGCCGCAAAACTGCCGTCGAACTGGCCCAGGTAGTTGAAGGTGATGCGCGGCACCGGCAGCGCTGCCAGGTCGGCCTGCACGCTTTCGTCGCCCAGGTAGCGCAGCGCGCCCCAGCCCAGGCCTTTGTCCGGGATCGCTCGCAGTTGCTCCTTGACCAGGCGCAGGTTGCTGCCCAGCGCCTCGCAGCGGCCCAGGCGCACCGGGAACAGGCTGGTGAACCAACCCACCGTGCGGGTCAGGTCGAGCGCATCGAACAACGCCTCGCGGCCATGCCCTTCCAGTTGGATCAGCGTGTCGTCACGCCCGCTCCAACGCCCGATGACTCGGGCCAGAGCGCACAGCAGCAGGTCGTTGACCTGGGTGCGGTAGGCCGCCGGGGCCTCTTGCAGCAGCTTGCGGGTGGTTTCCCGCGACAGCTGGGTGGCCACCGAACGGCCGTGCTGGTTGGCCAGGCTGCCGTCGGGGCGTTCGCACGGCAGGTCGGTGTCGGCACCCTGCAGTTGCGCTTGCCAGTAATCCAGTTGGGACGCCGCTTCACCTCGGGCGTAGTCCTGCAGTTGCCCCGCCCAGTCGCGCACGCTGCTGGTGCGCGCTGGCAGTTGAGCTTGTGTGCCTTGCTCATAAGCCTGTTGCAGGTCTTCGAAGAGGATCCGCCACGACACACCGTCCACCGCCAGGTGATGGATCACCAGCAGCAGGCGTTGTTCGCCTTGGTACTCGGCCAGTACCGCCCGCAGCAGCGGGCCACGGGCCAGGTCCAGGCTGGCCTGGGCCTCACGGCCCAATGCCTCCAGCGCGGCGGCATTGGCCACCTCGCGGCGCCACAGCACGCTGCCTTCAGGCAGGCCGTGGTAGGTCGCCTGCCACTGGCCTTGCTCCTGCACGAAGCCCAAACGCAGCGCATCGTGGTGTTCCAGTACTACCGCCAGCGCCTGTTCCAGGCATGCGGCATCCAACGGCTGCTGCGGCTTGAGCAGAACCGACTGGTTCCAGTGATGGCGCTCGACCTGCACCTCGTCGAAGAACACCCGGTGGATCGGCAGCAGCGCCGTCGGTCCTTCGACCCGGCCCTGTGCAACCTGCACCACGCCCTCGCCTTCACTGGCCACCGCAGCCAAGCCCTGCACCGTCTGGTGCTGGAACAGTTGCTTGGGCGTGAAGTGAATCCCCGCCTGGCGTGCCCGGCTCACCACCTGCAACGAGATGATCGAGTCGCCGCCCAGCTCGAAGAAGTTGTCCCGCGCACCGATGCGCTCCAGCTTGAGCACGTCTTGCCAGATCGCCGCAATGCGTTGTTCAAGGTCAGTGGCCGGGGCCTGGTAGTCGGCCTGCGCCTGCTCCAGGTCCGGCAGCGGCAGGGCCTTGCGGTCCAGCTTGCCGTTGGGGGTCAGCGGCAGCGCCGGCAGTTGCAGCAGGTGCGCCGGCACCATGTACTCCGGCAGTTGTTCGCGCAGCGCGGCTTTCACCTGCTCGCTGTCCAGCGTGGCATTGGCCACCAGGTAGCCGACCAGCTGATGACCGCTGGCACCTTCCACCGCCAGCACCACCGCCTCGCGCACGCCGGCCTGCTGTTGCAGGCGGGTCTCGATCTCGCCCAGCTCGATACGGAAACCACGCACTTTCACCTGGTGGTCAACCCGGCCGATGTATTCCAGCTGGCCGTCCTCGCGGTAGCGGGTCAGGTCGCCGGTGCGGTACATGCGCTCACCAGCAGCGCCCGATGGGTTGGGCACGAACTTCTCGGCGGTCAGCCCCGGGCGCAGCAGGTAGCCACGGGTCACCCCGTCACCGGCCAGATACAGCTCGGCAGCGACACCGACCGGCACCGGGTGCAGTTGATCATCCAGCAGGTAGCCCTGGCTGTTGCACAGCGGCCGGCCGATGCTGGCCTGCCCACCGGCCTCGCGGCGGCAGTAAGTCGAATAGGTGGTGTCTTCCGATGGCCCGTACAGGTCGTACACATGGTCCAGGCTGCCCAGCGCGTACAGGCTGTCAACCAGCTCCTGCTTGAGCGGCTCGCCCGCCAGGTTGACGATCTTGACCCCGGCCGGAATGTCACCGGCACGCAGCAGCGCGGCAATGGCCGATGGCACGGTGTTGACCAGGCGCACCTCGGCCCGTGCCGGCAGGCTGCCCAGCTCCAGGGCGTTGCGCGCCAGGATCAGGTGGCCACCGTTGGCCAGGGTGACGAACAGCTCCCACACCGACAGGTCGAAGCACACCGAGGTCGAGGCCAGCACGCCATGGATCGCCTCGCGCGGGTAGACCCCGGCCGACCAGTGCACCAGCGCGGCCACGTTGCGGTGGGCAATCGCCACGCCCTTGGGCTTGCCGGTGGAACCGGAGGTGTAGATCACATAGGCCAGGTTGTCCGGCCGTACCGCCACCGCTGGCGCGGTGTGCGGGTAAGCGGCCAGGGCCGCGTCATCTTCGTCGACCAGCACCGTGGCCAGCCCTTCCAGCGGCACGCCATCCAGCGCCCCGGCCTGGGTCAGCAGCACGCGGGCCTGGCTGTCTTCAAGCATGTAGGCCAGGCGGTCACGGGGGTAGTCCGGGTCCAGCGGCACATAGGTGCCACCGGCCTTGAGCACCGCCAGCAGGGCCACCAGCAGCTCGGCGTTGCGCGGCATGGCCACGCCCACCCGCACTTCCGGGCCGACTCCCAACGCCACCAGGTGGTGGGCCAGGCGGTTGGCGCGGGCCTGCAGCCAGGCGTGGTCCAGGCGCCGCTCGCCATCGATCAGGGCCAGCGCCTGGGGCTCCTCGGCCGCCTGGCGGTCGATCAGTTGATGGATGCACAGTTCGCTTGCATAGGCCTCACGGGCCGGGTTGAAGCTGGCCAGGCGCGCCTGTTCGGCGGCGTCCAGCAGGCGCAGCTCGCCCAGGGCGGCCTCGGGCCGCTCGACGATCTGCGCCAGCAGGCCCAGCCAGTGGCCGGCCAGGCGCTGCACGCTCGCCGCCTCGAACAGGTCGGTGGCGTAGGTGAACGAGGCCGCCAGTTGCCCGGGGCTTTCGTGGGTGCTCAAGGTCAGGTCGAACTGGGCGTCGTCACCCGACCAGCCCAGGCTGCGCACCTCAAGGCCGGCCAGGGCACGTGGCGCCTGAGCGGCGCCGGCATGTTCGGCCTGGTGGTTGAACATCACCTGGAACAGCGGGCTGTAGCTCAGGCTGCGCTCGGGCTGCAAGGCATCGACCAGTTGCTCGAACGGCAGGTCCTGGTGGTCCTGGGCCGCCAGCGTGGCCTGGCGCACCTGCGCCAGCAGGTCGAGGAAACTGTCCTCGCCGCGCAGGTCGGCCTGCAGCACCTGTGTGTTGACGAAGAAGCCGATCAGGCGCTCGGTTTCCAGGCGGTTGCGGTTGGCGATCGGCACGCCGACGCGGATGCGCGGCTGGCCGCTGCTGCGGAACAGCAGGGTCTGGTAGGCCGCCAGCAGCAACATGAACAGGGTGCTGCCCTGCTGCTCGGCCAGCGCCTTGAGGCGCTGGTGCAGCGCCGCATCCACCGGCACTTCCAGGCGCGCACCGCGCAGGCTCTGCTGCACCGGGCGCACATGGTCGGTAGGCAGTTCGAGCACCACCGGCGCTGTGCCCAGGTGGGTTTTCCAGTAGTCCAGCTGGCGCTCACGCTCGCCAGCGTCCATCCACTGGCGCTGCCAGGCGGCGTAGTCGGCGTACTGGATCGCCAGCGCCGGCAACTGCACCGGCTGCCCGGCGCGGGCGGCACCGTAGCAGTGCAGCAACTCGTCGATCATCACCTGCATCGACCAGCCATCGGAGACGATGTGGTGCTGGGTGACCACCAGCACATGGCGCTGCGGCGCCAGTTGCAGCAGCGCGGCGCGCATCAGCAGGTCGCCGCGCAGGTCGAACGGCCGGCCGACCTGTTCGCCGACGAAGGCCGCGATGGCCGCCTGCTCCTCGGCACCGGCAGGCAAGTGCTGCACCGGCAGCGGGAACCGCACGCCGTCATGGAACACCTGGACGCACTGGCCGTCCTGCTCCTGGAAGCAGGTGCGCAAGCTTTCATGGCGCTCGAACAGCGCCTGGAACGCCTGACCCAGTGCGGCCACGTCCAGTTCGCCCTGCAGTTGCAGGACCATCGGGATCACATAAGCGGTGCTGTGCGGCTCCAACTGCCAGAGGAACCACTGGCGCTCCTGGGCATAGGACAGCGCCAGCCCGGTATCCCGCGGCAATGCCGGGATGGCATCCACCTCGCGGCGCTCGCCTTGCGCCAATGCGCCGACAAAGGCCTGCAACTGGCTGTGTTCGAACAGCACCCGCAGCGGTACATCGATAGCCAGCGCCTGACGCACGCGGGAGACCAACTGGGTCGCCAGCAGCGAATGCCCGCCCAGGGTAAAGAAGTCGTCATCCAGGCCCACCTGCTCGCAGCCCAGCAGCTGCTGCCAGATGGCCGCCACGCTGCGCTCGCGCTCGGTTTCCGGCGCGCGGTACAGCGCTTGCACCTGACGCTGGTCGAAAGCCGGCAGCGCCTTGCGGTCGAGCTTGCCGTTGGGCGACAGCGGCATGCTTGGCAGCAGGATCATGTGCGCCGGCACCATGTAGTCGGGCATGCTCTGCCCCAGCGCCGCCTTGAGCTGGTCGACCAGTGCGCGCTGCACCGCCGCCTCGGCGCCGGCCATGGCCGGGTCGCTGGGCACCACGTAGGCCAACAACTGCACGCCGGCAGCGCCCTGCCCGGCAATCGCCACGCATTCGGACACCTGCGCCTGCTCTTGCAGGCGCGCCTCGATTTCACCCAGCTCGATGCGCAGGCCGCGGATCTTGACCTGATGGTCGATGCGCCCGGCGTACTCGATCACCCCGTCGGCGCGATAACGCGCCAGGTCACCGGTGCGATACAGGCGCTGGCCGGCACGGAACGGGCTGGCGACGAAACGCTCGGCGGTCAGGCCTGGGCGCTGGTGGTAACCCCGCGCCAAGCCTTCCCCGCCCAGATACAGCTCGCCGACCACACCGGCCGCCACCGGGTTGAGGCCGGCGTCAAGGATGTGGGTGGACAGGTTGGCGATCGGCTCACCGATCGGCACGCTGTGCTGGTGCTGCTCGCGGCAGGTCCAGTGGGTAACGTCGATGGCGGCCTCGGTCGGGCCGTACAGGTTGTACAGGCCGGCCTGGCCAAGCTGGGCCAGCACCTGCTGCTGGGTGTCCAGCGCCAGCGCCTCGCCGCTGCAGATGATGCGCTTGAGCCCCTGGCAGCTGCCGGCCTGGGGGTCGAGCATGAACGCCTGGAGCATCGACGGCACGAAGTGCAGCGTGGTGATGCCATGGTCGTTGATCAGGCGCACCAGGCGCGCCGGGTCGCGGTGCTCGCCCGGGCGGGCCAGCACCAGCCGTGCGCCCGTCATCAGCGGCCAGAAGAACTCCCACACCGAAACGTCGAAGCTGAACGGGGTTTTCTGCAGCACCGCGTCGCTGGCATCCAGGCCATAGGCCTGCTGCATCCAGCACAGGCGGTTGGTCAGGGCCCGGTGGCGGTTGGCCGCGCCCTTGGGGCGGCCGGTGGAGCCGGAGGTGTAGATCATGTAGGCGAGGTTTTCGCCTTGCACCGCCACGCCCAGGTCGCCCTCGGCCAGGTGGCCGAGGGCCAGGGCATCCAGGCTCAGGCAGTTCACCCCCGCCGGCACCGGCAGGCGCTCCAGCAGCGCGGCACTGGTCAGCAGCAGTTGCACGCCGCTGTCCTCGATCATGTAGGCCAGGCGGTCGGTGGGGTACTCCGGGTCCAGCGGCACGTAGGCGCCACCGGCCTTGAGCACTGCCAGCAGGCCGACGACCATCTCCACGCTGCGCTCCAGGGCGATGCCCACCAGGCAGTCCGGACCGACGCCCAGGTGCACCAGGTGGCGCGCCAGCTGGTTGGCCCGGGCGTTGAGCTGGGCGTAGCTGAGCACCTCTTCGCCCAGTTGCAGGGCCGGGGCATCCGGGGTACGCGACACTTGGGCTTCGATCAGGCGCTGCACGGGCTGATCGAGCGGGAAGCTGGCATCGGCGGTGGCGTTCCACTGCCCGACGATACGCTCACGCTCGTCGGCGCCGAGCATCGCCAGCTCACCCAGCTTGCCCTGCGGCGCCGCAACCACGGCGCGCAGCAGGTTGACCCAGTGCTGGGCCATGCGCTCGGCGCTGGCGGCATCGAACAGGTCGGTGGCGTAGGTAAGGCTGGCGGCCAGGCCCTGGGCATGCTCTTCGGTGGCCAGGGTGAGGTCGACCTGGGCGGTGCAGCCCTCGCGCTCGATCACCTCGGCCGTGAGGCCCAGGCCGCCGCCGGCGGGGGCCTGCGCGGCACTGCTGCCCTGGTGGTTGAACATGGCCTGGAACAGCGGGTTGTGGCTCAGGGTGCGCTCAGGCGCCAAGGCTTCGACCAACTGCTCGAACGGCAGGTCCTGGTGCGATTGCGCGCCCAGCACCCGGGCCTTGACCTGGCCCAGCAGGTCGGCAAAGCCGTCGCAGGCATCGAACCTGGCGGCCAGCACCTGGGTGTTGGCGAAGAAGCCCACCAGCCCTTCCACTTCCACCCGGGTACGGTTGGCCACCGGCACACCGACACGGATATCGGTTTGCCCGCTGTAGCGGTGCAGCAGGGTCTGGAAGCTGGCCAGCAGCAGCATGAACAGGGTCACGTTGCTGCGCTGGGCCAGTTGCTTGAGGCCTTCGGCCAGCCCGGCATCGATCTGGATGTCCAGGCGCGCGCCGCGGAACGACTGGCGCAGCGGCCGTGGGCGGTCGGTGGGCAATTCCAGCACCTGCGCCTCGCGGCCCAGTTGCTCGACCCAGTAGGCCAGCTGGCGCTCGCGCTCGCCGGCCTCCATCCACTCGCGCTGCCACGCGGCATAGTCGGCGTAGTCGATGGCCAACGGCGCCAATACCGGCTGCTCGCCGCGGCTGAACGCTGCGTAGCACTGCATCAGCTCGCGCACGATCAACTGCATCGACCAGCCGTCGGAGACGATGTGGTGCATGGCCAGGGCCAGCACGTGCTCGCGCTCGCCGGTGCGCAGCAACGCGGCGCGCAGCAGCGGCTCGCGGCGCAGGTCGAACGGCTGGTTCAGGCACTGGCCGAGCAGCTGCTCGATACGCGCCTGGGGCGCCTCAAAGGGTTGCAGGGTTTGCAGCGGCAAGGCGAACGGCTGCGGCTCGCGGATGAACTGCAGCACCTGGTCCTGGTCCTCGACGAAACCAGTGCGCAAGGCGCCATGGCGCGCCAGCAAGGCATCGAATGCCGCTTGCAGGGCGCCATGATCGAGCTCGCCCTGCAAGCGCAGGGCGGTGGGAATGTTGTAGGCAGCGCTATGCGGGTCCAGTTGCCAGAGGAACCACTGGCGCTGCTGCGCGTAAGACAAACGTAAAGGCGCCTGCGGGTCGCGCTTGAACACCGGTGCGACAGCAAAGAGGTCGATCCCCTTTTCCTTGAGCATCCTGGCCAGGGCCTTCCGTTCCTTGGCCGACAACGCTCCAACCGCACCGATCAACTCTTGCACGTCCCGCACTCCTTTAAGAAATCAGCTTTTCAAGCTCTGCGCTTGATAAACGTTTGAGTGCCTCCAAAGATTTAGCCAATTCGTCTTCGACGGGCTGCGCCACGTCGCGCAGGCCGCGCACGTGGGCGCAGAACGCCTCCAGGTTGCTCGCCATGAACAGGTTTTCCAGGCTGACTTCCACCCCCATTTGCCCGCGCAGGCGGACGATGACCTGGGTGGCCAGCAGCGAGTGCCCGCCCAGTTCGAAGAAGTTGTCGTCCAGCCCTACACGCTCCACCTCCAGCACCTGCTGCCAGATCGCCGCCACCTGCTGCGCAAGCTCGTCGCTCGGTGCACGGTGCGGGCCGCTCACGGCCGCTTCCGGCGCCGGCAGCGCGCGGCGGTCGATCTTGCCGGCGGGGCTCAGCGGCATGTGCTCCAGGCGCACCACGCGGGCCGGCACCATGTACCCCGGCAGCGTGGCGGCGACCCAGGCCTTGAGCGCGGCATCGTCGACCGCTGCCGCCAGCACCAGGTAGGCGACCAGCTGCGCGCCAGCGGTGCCCTGGTGCACCTGCACCAGCGCTTCACGCACCAGCCCGTGCTCGCGCAGGCGGGCCTCGATCTCCGCCGGCTCCACCCGGAAGCCGCGGATCTTCACCTGCTCGTCGCCACGGCCCAGGTACCACAGCACCTGCTCGGCATCGCGCCAGGCCAGGTCGCCGGTGCGGTAGCGGCGACTGCCCGGCGTACCGTCCGGGTCGGGCACGAAGCGTTCGGCGGTAAGCCCCGGCCGCCCGTGGTAGCCACGGGCGAGCAGCTCGCCACCGATGCACACCTCACCGGCGCCCTGCTGGGCAGCGGCGCCACCCTGGCCGTCGTCCAGGTACAGCGCACGGCCCGCCAGCGCCTGGCCGATCGGCAGCACCGCCGGCACTGCCTGCGGGTTGGCCAGCCACGGCGTGCAGTCCTGCAGCGTGGCGGTCACGGTGGCCTCGGTCGGGCCATAGGCATTGAGCAAGGTCACCGTGCGGCCCAGCGCACGCGCCCAGTCCTGCACGGCGCTACCCGGCATCGCCTCGCCGCCGCACAGCACCAGGCGCAGGCTCGCCAGGGCATGGGGCCCGCTGTCGGCGAGGTCGCGGGCGATGGTCGCCCAGTACGCGGTGCTCAGGTCGGCCACCGTGATGCCCTGGGTATCGACCACGTCGCGGAACTGGCTGCTGCTCCACACCGCCTGGCCGCGCATGACCAGCGTGGCCCCCACCGCCAGGGTGGCGAACAGCTGCTCGACGAAGGGATCGAAGTTGAAGGTGGCGAACTGCAGCACCTTGTCGCTCGCCATCAGCCCCAGGGCCTGGATCGCCGCCTCGGTGTGCCGGGCCAGCGCCCGGTGGGTCAGGGCCACGCCCTTGGGGCGGCCGGTGGAGCCGGAGGTGAAGATCACATAGGCCAGGCTGTCCACCAGGCCCGACCAGGCCGGGTCGTCATCCTGCCCGGCAAGCTGGGCCAAGGGCTGGTCCAGCGCCAGGGTGGCCACCCCGGCGTCGGCGTGACCGCGCAGCAGCGCGGCTTCACCGAGCAACAGGCTGATACCGCTGTCCTCGACCATGGCCTGCAGGCGCTCCTGGGGGTAGTCCGGGTCCAGCGGCACGTAGCCGGCGCCGGCCTTTAGCACGGCCAGCACCGCCACCGGCAGCTCGACACTGCGGCCCATGCAGATCCCCACCAGGTGCTCGGGGCCTACGCCGCGCCCGCGCAAGGCATGGGCCAGGCGGTTGGCGCGCCGGTTCAGCTCGGCATAACTGAGCTGTTGCCCGTCGCACACCACCGCGCAGGCCTGGGGTTGCGCCAACGCCTGGGCCTGCAGGCGCAGGTGCACCGGCACCAAGGCGGCGCAGTCGTCGACCCGGGCGCGCTCATGGCGCAGCCGTGCTTCGTTCTGCACCAGGCCCAGCACGGGCAGTTCGGCGACCGCGCAGTCGGCAGCCGCCGGCATGGCCAACAGCAGGTTGCACAGCTGTTCGGCCAGGCCCTCGACCACGGCCGCAGGCAGCACCGCCAGGTCGTGGCTCATTTGCAGTTGCAGGGTCTGGCCAACGCCGGCGGCGATGGTCAGCGGGTAGCTGGTGCGCTCGTGCTGGTGAACCTCACCGAAACTCAAGGCGCCACCGGCCTCTTGCAGGGCCTCGGCCATGGGGAAGTTCTCGAACACCAGGATGTGGTCGAACAACGCCTCGCCGCCCTGCCCCACCCAGCGCTGGATGTCATACAGCGGGGTGTGCTCGTACTCGCGCATGGCCAGGTTGCCGGCCTGCAAGGTCCGCAGCCATTCGCCCAGGGCCTGCCCGGGCGCCGGGTTTGCGAGCATCGGCAGGGTGTTGATGAACAGCCCGATCTGCTGCTCGATGCCCGGCAACTGCGCCGGCCGCCCAGACACGGTGACGCCGAAGCACACCGCCTGCTGCCCGGCCAGGCGTTGCAGCAACAATGCCCAGGCGCCCTGCACCAGGGTGTTGAGCGTCACCCGCTGGGCGCGGGCAAAGGCTTCCAGGCGTTGCGTCTGGGCAACGTCCAGGGTGCGGTCGACGTTGGCCATGCCGCCTTGCCCGGCCTGCGCGCCCGGCAGGCAGTCCAGCAGGCGGGTCGGCGCCGGCAGCCCGGCCAACTGCTCGCGCCAGAAGGCTTCGGCACTGGCCGGATCCTGGGCTTGCAACCAGCGAATGTAGTCACGTAGCGGCTGTGGCGCCTGGGCCGGCAGCGCACCGTGGTAGCGCTGCATCACCTCGCCCATTACCTGGGCGCTGCTCCAGCCGTCCATGAGGATGTGGTGGTGGGTGTACACCATCACATGGCGCTCCGCTGCCACCTGTACCAGACACACCCGCAGCAGCGGCGCACGCCCGAGGTCGAACGGCGTGCTGCGCTGCTCGGCGTACAGCGCCTGGAGGGCGGCCGGCAGGTCGGATTTCGCCCGCCAGTCGATTTCCTGCAGCGGCGACGGCACCTGGCGCTGCACCACCTGCAACGGCTCGGTCTGCTCATCGCCCCAGAGGAAAGCACTGCGCAGGATGTCGTGGGCCTGCACGGTCTGCTCCCAGGCCATGCGCAGGCGCGCGACATCCAGCCCGCCGATCTCGACGTGCAGCTGGTTGATATAGGCGCCGGCCTCGGCCTGGTACAGCGAATGGAACAGCATGCCTTGCTGCATCGGCGACAACGGATACAGGTCCGCCACCTCCCGTGCAGTCAACGCCAGGCCGTCGAGGGCGGCCTGGTCGAGCCCGGCCAACGGCACATCCGACGGCGTCAGCGCACCGGCCGAAGGCGCCAGGCAATGCTCCACCAGCTCGCCCAGCTCGACGGCATAGGCATCGGCCAGGCGCTGGATGGTCTCGGGCTGGAACATTTGCCCGCTGAAACTCCACTCCAGGGCCAGCACGCCCTGGTACACCTGGCCACTGAGGGTCAGCCAGTTGCCCAGCAGCGCCTCGGGGCTGCGCTCGTCGCCCTTGCCCTCGGGGGCCGGGCGCAGCAGCGCCTGTTCGTTGAAGGTGGCGTCCACCTGCCCCAGGTAGTTGAAGGTGATGCGCGGCAGCGGCAGGCCCTGCAGGCGCGCGCGGTCTTCGGCGGCCCCCAGGTACTTGAGGGCGGCGAAGCCCAGGCCACGGTCGGGCACCGCACGCAGTTGCTCCTTGACCTGCTTGATGGTCGCCGCCGGGTCGGCGGCGGGTTGCAGGCGCACCGGGAACAGGCTGGTGAACCAGCCCAGGGTGCGCGACAGGTCCAGGTCAGCGCCAAGGTCCTCGCGGCCATGGCCTTCGAGCTGCACGCTGACCGACGCTTCGCCGGTCCAGCGGCACAGTACCCGGGCCAGGGCGGCCAGCAGCAGGTCATTGACCTGGGTGCGGTAGGCCGCCGAAGCGCCCTGCAACAGCCCACTGGTCAGGCGCGCATCCAGGCGCGTGACGGCGACCTGGCGGTCGGCGCTGCGCGCAGGTTCGCGGCTGAGCATCTGCGGCAGGTCCTGGTCGTGCTGCGGCAACTGCGCCGCCCAGTAATCCAAGGTGGCGCGCTGCGGCTCGGCTTGCGCCCAGTCGGCCAGTGCCTGGCCCCAGCGCTGCACCGAACTGCTGCGTGCCGGCAGGCGTGGCTGCGCACCGGCCTGCAGGGCGTCATGGCAGGCCTGCAGGTCTTCCAGCAGGATGCGCCAGGACACCCCGTCCACCACCAGGTGGTGGGCGCTCAGCAGCAGCCGCTGGCTGCCGTCGGGCAGGGTTGCCAGCACACCGCGCAGCACATCGCCACGGGCCAGGTCGAAGCTGCGCTGGGCCTGGTTCAGCAGCGGGTCCAGCTCCTCGAGCGTGGCGCAGTGGCGCTGCCACAGCAGCGCGGCCGGCGGTTCATCGGCGGCCGGGATATGCGCCTGCCAGCCCTGCGCGCCCTGGGTGAAGCAGCTGCGCAGCACGTCATGGTGGCGCCACAGCTGCAGCAGCGCCTGCTCCAGCACGGCAGCGTCCAGTGGCTGGCGCGGCTGCAACAGCAACGACTGGTTCCAGTGATGGCGCTCGACCGGGTCGGCGGCAAAGAACGCCTGCTGGATCGGCAACAACAGGCACGGCCCCTCGGCGGCGGGCTGCTCGACCAGCGTTTGCAGCTGGTCGAACCCGGCACGGGCCGCCAGGCTGCGCACGGTCTGGTGTTCGAACACATCCCTGGCGCTGAAGGCAATGCCGGCAGCGCGCGCGCGGCTGACCAGCTGGATGGCGACGATGGAGTCGCCGCCCAGCTCGAAGAAGTTGTCGTCCAGGCCGATCTGCGGGCTGCGCAGCACCTCGCGCCACAGCGCGGCGATGCGTTGCTGGCGCTCGTCGCCCTGGGTTGCGGGCGTGCTGCCCGCCTGCGCCTGCGGTTGCGGCAGGGCCCGGCGGTCAAGCTTGCCGTTGGCGGTCAACGGCAATGCCGCCAGCGCCAGCACATGGGCCGGCACCTGGTGGGCCGAGAGCCGTTCGCGCAGATAAGCCTTGAGGCTGTCGGCCTGCAGCGTTGCGTCGGCCGCCAGTACCACGTACGCCACCAGCTGGGTGCCATTGGCACCGGGTTGGCCGCTGACCACGCACTCGTTCACGTCGCCATGGGCCAACAGTTGCTGTTCGATTTCGCCGGGCTCGACCCGGTAACCGCGAATCTTCAACTGCTGGTCGCCACGGCCCAGGTACTGCAACTGATCATCGGCGCGCTGGCGCACGCGGTCGCCGGTGCGGTACAGGCGCTGGCCGTCGCCGAACGGGTCGGGGACAAAGCGCTCGGCTGTCAGCCCGGGCTGGCCCAGATAGCCACGGGCCAGGCCCGCGCCGCCCAGGTACAACTCGCCCTGGCTGCCCAGCGGCGCCTGCTGCAAGGCGCCATCGAGCACCTGCGCGCGCAGGTTGGGCAGCGGCGCGCCGAGCGGCGCGACGCTGCCCAGGTCATCGAGCAGGCAGGTGAACACGCCCACCGTGGTTTCGGTCGGCCCATAGTGGTTGACCAGGGCGCAGCCCGGCGCCAGAGCGCGGATACGTTGCAGCAAGGCCGGCGGGCTGGCTTCGCCGCCCAGCACCAGACAACGGCGCGGCAGCACGCCATGGTTGTCGCTGCCCAGCAGCGCGCCCAGGTGCGACGGCACGATCTTCAGCGCATCGACGCCATGCTGCTGCATGTAGGCGGCGAAGGCCTGGCCATCGACCGCGGTGTCGGGATCGATCAGGTGCAGGGTGCGGCCGCCGGCCAAGGCGCCGAACAGCACGGTATGGCCAAGGTCGGCAGCCAGGGTGGAGACCAGCGCCATGCTCTGCACCTGGCCCAGGGGCAGGCGCTGTTCGATGCCGTCCAGGTAGTTGGCCAGTGCCGCCTGGCTGACGCCGACGGCCTTGGGCTTGCCGGTGGAGCCGGAGGTGAAGATCACATAGGCCAGGTCGCCGCCCAACATGTTCAAGGTCGGCGCGGCGCACGGGGCGTCGAGCGGGCCGCTGGCATCGTCCAGCAGGTGCAGCGTCACGTCGGTGAAGCCGCTGAAGCGTTCGGCCTGGTCGCTGGGCGCCAGGAGGTGAGCGGCGCCACTGTCGGCGAGCATCTGCTCCAGCCGTTGGCGCGGGTACTGCGGGTCGAGGGCGACGTAGCAGGCGCCGGCCTTGAGCACGGCCAGCAGGCCCACCAGGGTTTCCAGGCGACGCTCGGCGCACAGCGCCACCTGCGTGCGCGGGGCCACACCGCTGTCGATCAGGCGGCGGGCCAACTGGTTGGCTTTGGCCTCGAGGGCGGCGTAAGTCAGCGAGCGCGCACCTTCAACCAGGGCAATACGCTGCGGATGCGCGGCGGCCTGGGCCGCGAAGCGCTGGTGCAGCCACGGGCCGCGTACTGTCGCATCTGCCTCGCTGGTTTGGGCAAGCGGCCCCAGCGGCAGGGTTTCGATGGCCCGCGCAGGCTCCGCCAGTGCGGCGCCCAGCAGCTGCGCCCAGTGCTGGCCGAGGCGCTCGATGGTGCGGGCCTCGAACAGGTCGGTGGCATACAGCAGCGAGGCGCTGAGGCGCTCGCCCTGCTCTTCGGTGTTCAGCGCCAGGTCGAAGCGCGCGGATTCGCGGGTGATTTCCAGCGGCGCCAGCTCGACGCCCGGCAATTGCCAGCGGTTGCCCTGGCGGGTCGCGACCTGGTGATTGAACAGCACCTGGAACAGCGGGGTGCGGTCCAGGCTGCGCTGGGGTTGCAGGGCATCGACCAGGTGCTCGAACGGCAGGTCCTGGTTGGCCTGGGCTTCGAGCACGCGCTGGCGCACCTGGGCCAGCACCTCGACGAAGCTGTGGCGGCCATCGAGCTCCACCTGCAACACCTGGGTGTTGACGAAGAAGCCGATCAGCCCCTCGACCTCGGCGCGGGTACGGTTGGCGATCGGCGTGCCGACGCGGATCACCTCGCTGGCGCTGTAACGCATCAGCAGCACCTGCAAGGTCGCCAGCAGCACCATGAACGGCGTGCAGCCGTTGGCCGCGGCCAGTTGCCGGACCGCCTCGCCCTGCCCCGCCGGCAGCTCGATGGCCAGCCGCGCGCCACGGCCGCTGCGCCGCGCCGGGCGCGGATGGTCGGCGGGCAGTTCGAGGCTGTCTTCGGCCACGCCCAGGCGCTCGCGCCAGTAGCCGAGCTGGCGCTCGGCCTCGCCGGCCTCCAGCCACAGGCGCTGCCAGCGGGCGTGGTCGGCGTACTGGATCGGCAAGGCAGGCGCCGGCGCCTGCGCCTGGTAATGGCGCAGCACCTCTTCGATCAGGATCGGCATCGACCAGGCGTCGGTGACGATGTGGTGGGTGCAGAACACCAGCACCCACTGCTGCTCGCCGGTGTGCAGCAAGGTGGCGCGCAGTAGCAGGTCGTGTTCGAGGTCGAACGGCTGCGCGGTCAGCGCCTCAGCCACCTGCTCCAGCTGCGCCGGGCTGCTGCCGCGCAGGTCCTGGTGCTGCAGGCTGAAGGCGCGGTGGCTGTGCAGCACTTGCAGGACCTGTTGCTCGTCCTGGCGGAAGTTGGTGCGCAGCGCCTCATGGCGCTGCACCAGGGCCTGCAGGCTGCGCTCCAGGCGCTGGGCGTCGAACGCCCCGCGCACGCTGAGCAGCGCCGGCTGGTTGTAGGCCGTGGACTGCGGGTCGAGCTGCCACAGCAACCACAGGCGCTGCTGGGAGAACGAGGCCTGCACCAATTCGTCGAGGTTGTCTCGGGGTGGGATGGGCAGCAGATCGAAGGCCAGGCCCTGCTCGCGCATGCGCCCTTGCAACACCTGGCGCTCTTCGGCTGGCAACGCGGCGAAGCGCTTGGCCAGCCCCTGCATGCGATCGGACAGCGCGGTCATACGTCCTCCACCGCATCGAACAGGGCTTCGAGGGCGTCGGCCTTGTCCTCGCTGACGCCCGAGCCGCGATGTCGCTCGACCTGCTCGGCCAGCAAGGCCACGGTTTCACCTTCGAAGAACACCCGCAGCGGCAGGTCCAGGTTCAGGCGCTCCTGCACCTGGGAGCGGATGCGCGTGGCCAGCAGCGAGTGGCCGCCCAGGGCGAAGAAGTTGTCGTGCACGCCCACCTGTTCCAGCTGCAACGCCTCCTGCCAGATCTGCGCCAGGGTCTGCTCCAGTTCGTTGCGCGGCGCCTGGTAGGCGCTGCCCTGGGCTTGCAGGGCGGCGAGCGCGGTGCGGTCGAGCTTGCCATTGGGGGTCAGCGGCAAGCGGTCGAGCACGCGCAGGAAGGCCGGCACCATGTACTCGGGCATCTGCTCGCGCAGGCGCTCCAGCAGGCGGTTTTCCAGGCCGCTGGCGCTGGCCGGGTCACGCAGGGTGGCGAAGGCCGCCAGCTGCGCGCCGGCGCCCGTCTCGCGCACCACCACGGCGGCTTCGCGCACCTCGGGCTGCTGGGCGAGGCGCGCTTCGATTTCGCCCAGTTCCACGCGGAAGCCGCGCAGCTTGAGCTGGAAGTCCAGGCGCCCGAGGTAGTCCAGGGTACCTTCGACGCCGGGGCTGACCCGGTCGCCGGTGCGGTACAGGCGCTGGCCGGGTACCGTGGCAAACGGGTCGGGCACGAAGCGGCTGGCGGTCAGCCCAGGGCGCTGCAGGTAACCACGGGCCAGGCCCGGCCCACCCACGTAAAGCTCGCCCTCACGGCCGAAGCCGACCAGTTCGCCTTGTTCATCGAGCACCCGCAGGCGGGTGCCGGCAATGGCGCCACCGATCGACACCCGCTCATACGCCGGCAGGGCTTGCATGGCATGCGCCGAGCACCACACCGAGCTCTCCGACGGGCCGTACTCGTTGACCAGCAAGGTTTGCGGCAGGCGTTCGGCATGCCGCGCCGGCAGCTCCAGCGGGCAAGCTTCGCCGGCGACAATCACACAGGCCAGCGCGGGCTGCTGCAGGTGTTCGAGGATCTGCGCGTAGAACGACGGCAGGGCCAGGAAATGGCTGATGCCCTGCTCGCCGATCAGCTGCGCCAGGCGCGCCGGGTCCTTGTGCATCTGCTCTTCGGGCAGGTACAGGGTGCCGCTCTGGCCGAGGGTCCAGAAGATCCCCGCCACCGAGCTGTCGAACGAGAACGACGACAGCATCAGGAAGCGCCGCAGCGGGGCCCGGTAGAACTCGCCACGGGCGCGGGTCGAGGCACAGGCGTTGGCATGGCTGATCATCACGCCCTTGGGCTTGCCGGTGGAGCCGGAGGTATAGATCACGTAGGCCAGGTTGCCGGGGGCGAGCGCCACGGCCGGGGCCTGTGCCTGGGCGGCCGGCAAGCCCTGTTCGAGGGCCAGGCGGGTAACGCCGTCGGGCACCTCGATGCCGTCGGCCAGGGGGCGCAGGGTGATCAGGCACTGGGCGCGGGCGTCGTGCAGCATGAACGCCAGGCGCTCGGCCGGGTAGCTGGGGTCCAGCGGCAGGTAGGCGCCACCCGCCTTGAGAATGGCCAGCAGGGTCACGACGATTTCCACCGAACGCTCGCCGTACACCGCCACCACGCTGTCGGGGCCGACACCGCGCTCGCGCAGCGCCTGGGCCAGGCCGTTGGCGCGCTGGTCGAGGCTGGCGTAGTCCAGCGCCTGTGCGCCGACTTGCAGGGCGGTATGCCCTGGGGTGGCCTTGGCGGCCTGCTCGAACAGCCCGTGCAGGGTTTCACCAGGCAGCTCTACCCGCTCGGCGCTGCGGTCGAAGCGTTGCAGCAACTGCTCGGTCTGGGCGCTATCGACACCGTTCAACTGGCTCAGCGGCTGGTCGAGGTTGGCGGCCACCTGCACGGCAAACTGGGCGAACTGCGCCAGCCACGCCTGCAACTGGGCGGCATCGAATACCCGTGCCGGGCTGACCAGGCGCAGGGCCAGGCCCTGCCCGCGCTGTTCGGCGCGCAACAGCAGCTTCTGCCCCAGCGGCCAGTCCTGCTCCAGCTGCGCGGCCTCGGCGCGATAGCCACAGGCGAAGGCCGGCAGCAGGGCTTCGCCCAGGTCGGTTTCGTCCAGGCAGTCGAGCCAGGACAGGCCCTGGCGCAACTGCCCGAGCAAACCCGGCAGTTGCTCGCCCAGGCCTCGGCTGCTGTCGAGCGCCAGCACCAGCGGCAGCTGGCGGGCGAAGTGGCCGACGGTCTGTTCGAGCTGTTCGTTGCGCCCGCTGACCTCCAGCCCCAGCACCACGCTGGCGGGCTGCCCCAGCTCAACCAGGAACGCGGCCCACACTACCGCCAGGGCTTCGTCGGTGCTGATCCGCCCCGCCTCGGCCAGCTTGGCCAAGGCGTCAGCCACGGGGTTGGCCAGTTGCTCGACGCACGGCGCCTCGGCCAGCGCCACCCGGCGCTCGAACGGCAAGGCAACGGGGCGCGCCTGCTCGGCCAGCAGGCCACGCCAGAACGCACGCCCTTGCTGGCCGATGCTTTCCTGGGCCAGGTCGCCCTGCCAGGCGGCGTAGTCGGCGTATTGCAGGGCATCGAACTCGGCCAGCGCTTCACCGCGCAGCAAGGCTTGCAGCTCATCACCCAGCAGGCGCAAGGCGGCCGGGTCGGCACTGGCCAGTGCCACGCCCAGCAGCAGGTTGCGGCCCTCGAGGCTTGCGGCCAGCGGGGCCTGGCCGAGGTCTTCGGCCACCTGCAGGCGGGCCTGCTCGGCCGAGGCGGCGTGACGCACGCGCAGGTTCACCTGAGCGTGAATTTCCTGCGCCGGGTGTTTCAGGCCCGGCACTTGCACGTAGCGGGTGCGCAGGATTTCGTGACGCTCGCACAGCTCGGCCAGGGCCTGCCGCAGCGCCTCGAGGGAGGGCTCGGCGTGCAGTTGCAGCCACAGCCGCGCAGCCAGCGCCTGGCCGCCGCTGGCCTGGAGCAGATGCGCCTGTTGCGCCGAGGTCTGGAAAATTTCTGCGTTGCTTGCGGTCATGCTTGAACTCCTTGGCCCAGTGCCACTTCGCTGCTTTTCAGGGGAATGGCCATGGCCGTGAGGATCTTTCGCGGGCCGGTGTAACCGTTGCGCGCGTGGATGGTGAGGATGTTGTCGAGGATCACCACGTCGCCCTTCTGCCAGGGGAACTCGACCATGACGTCGCGGTAGATCTGCTGCAGGTGGCGGATGTGATCCTCGGGGATCGGGCTGCCGTCGCCGTAGAAGGTGTTCTGCGGCAGTTCGTCGTCGGCGAACTCGGCGCGCAGGCTGTCGCGGATGCTCTCAGGCAGGGTCAGGGCGTTGAAAAAGGTGGCGTGGTTGAACCACACGGATTCACCGGTGCGCGGGTGGCGGACCATTGCCGGGCCTTTCTGGCGGGTGCGCAGGCGGTTGCCGGATTTCCACTCGGGCTCCACGCCGATCTTCGCGCAGTAGGCCTCGACCTCGGCGCGGTTTTCGGTCTGGAACACGGTCTGCCAGGGCAGGCCCATGCCGTCGCCGTAGTTGCGCACGTACAGCACGCCGCCCTTGCGCACGAAGGCATCGCGCACCTCGGCGTCAATGCGCGGCAGGATCAGCCGGGTATCGCCGAACGGGGTTTCACCGCCGGTGGGCGACGGCAGGTCGCAGTAGAAATACAGGTGCAGCGGGAACACCGGCGAATAGGAGTGCTCGTTGTGCGGGAAGATCTTCTCCACCGCCGGGTAGTCGGTCGAGCTGTAGACATTGTGCTTGCGGGTGATCTGGGTGCGCGGCGAGGCGCGGAACAGGTACTCCAGGGCACCGCCGGAAATCGCATCGACGCACTGGTTGAACTCGCCGATGTCCTGCACGGCGAAGCCGCGGAACAGGATGGTGGCGTGCTGGTCCAGCTTGCTTTCGATCAGCGCACGGTTCTGCCCGGCCCATTCGGCCAGGTTGATGCCCGCCACCTTGGGCGTGCACAGCAACGGCAGGCTGTGGCCTTCGAACATTGGCGAAAAGGCCACGAGGCTGTCGTGGTCCATGCTCAAACTCTTGCGCCGCCCCTTGGCCAATACCGGAATGGCTTGCGCCTCGCTGTTGGACATTTCCATCTCCCGTTCGGTAAAGCCGGCGGCCCAGCGGCCACCGGCATGACAATCACTACTGCAGCTCGACCCCACGGGCGCGCCGACGGATCGGGTGCTGCGCCTTGAGCTGCGCCTGGCGCGCATCGGCCGCCGCCTGTTCGGCACTGGCCTGCAGCTGCGCGGCATGGGCCAGCAACTGCGCCAGGGGCGCTTCGGGCGCTTCGAGCAAGCGCTCGAACACCCCTTGCAACTGCACGAACAGCCCTTGCATGTCGGCCGCCGTGTACAGGCTGGCGTCGCATTTGAAGGCGGCGGTCAGGCGCTCGGCGTTGACGAACTCGGCGATCAGGTCCAGCTCGGTGGCGCCCTGCCCCGCCTCCTGCGGGGTCACCTGCAGGCCGTGCGGCGCCTGCATTGGCAGGCTGCCTTCCTGGTAGATGAACTTGATCGCGAACAGCGGTGAGCGGCCGGCCTGACGCGGTAGGCGCAGGGCCTCGACCAAGCGGTCGAACGGCAGGTCCTGGTGATCGGAAGCACCGACCACCACATCGCGGCAGCGCTCCAGCCACTGTTCGCCACTGAGGCTGTCGTCCAGCGTCAGCTGCAGTACCAACTGGTTAACGAAGAAGCCGACCATTTCTTCAACCCCCGCATGGTTGCGGTTGGCAACGTCGGTACCCAGGCGCACCCGCGGGCTGTCGCAACGCTGCGCCACCACCAGCGAGAAGCCGGCCAGCAACAGCATGTACAGGGTCAGGCCACGGGCCTTGGCGGTGGCGCGCAGGGCCTCGGCCAGCTCTGGCGGGAAATCGAAGGCGTGTACCTGGCAGGTGCCGGCGCTCACGCCGGCCTGCGGGCTGCCCGGCAGGCGGCTGAGGCGATGGTCGTCGCCCAGGGTGCGCTGCCAGTAATCGAGCTGGCGCTGCATCTGCCCGGCCGCCAGCCATTGGCGCTGCCACACGGCGAAGTCCAGGTAGGCCAGGCCCGGCGCCGGCAGCGATGCCGGGGCGCGCCGCACGGCGGCGTCGTAGAGGGCGACGAATTCGCGCAGCAGGATGCCGAACGACCAGTGGTCGGCGACGATGTGGTGCAAGGTCACCAGCAGCAGGTGCTGCTGTTCGGCCAGGCGCAGCACCGCCACCCGCAGCACCGGGCCGTTGACCAGGTCGAACGGCGCCTGCGCCTGCTCGGCCAGGGCTTGCGCGATCGCCACCTCGCGGGTGGCGGCCGGGGCCTGGCACAGATCGACGACGGCCAACGGCAAGGCCATGTGCGCATGCACCTGCTGCCAGCTGTCGCCGCCTTCCTGGGCGTAGGTGGTACGCAACACCGAATGGCGTTGCAGCAAGCCCTCGAAGGCCGTGCGCACGGCGTCGATGTCCAGCTCGCCGTCGAGCTGCAGGGCGCGCGGGATGTTGTACATCGAGCTGTGTGGCTCCAGTTGCCAGAGGAACCACAGGCGTTGCTGGGCGAACGACAGCGGCTGGCGCTGCGCGGGGTCCAGCGCTTGCAACTGCGGCACCGCCAGCACAGCCGGGGCCGCCACGCAGGCATCGACCGTGGCGGCGAACGCCTCCAGGTCACGGGCTTCGAACAGGCTGCGCAAGGGCAGCTCGACGCCCCGGGCATGGCGCACCCGGCTGATCACCTGGGTGGCCAGCAGCGAATGGCCGCCGAGGTCGAAGAAGTTGTCGCGCAGGCCTACCCGCTCGACGCCCAGCAGTTCGCCCCACAGCGCGGCGAGCTCGCCTTGCAGGGAGCTGCGTGGCGCTTCGAAGGCCTGTGCCAGCAGGCTGGCGTCCGGCGCTGGCAAGGCCTTGCGGTCGAGCTTGCCGTTGGGGGTCAGTGGCAATTGCGCCATGACCTGCCAGTGGGCCGGCTGCATGTAGTCCGGCAGCGCTACGCCGAGCGCTGCGCGCAACCCTTCGCAGAGTGCGGCCTGGGCCTCGCGGTCAGCCTCGGCCAGCGCCTGTCGCGGCACCACGTAGGCCACCAGTTGCTGGCCGACCGGGCCCGGCACGGCCACCACGGCCGCCTCGGCGACAGCCGCCTGGGCCAGCAGGCAGGCCTCGATTTCACCGGTCTCGACGCGGAAGCCGCGGATCTTCACCTGATGGTCGACCCGGCCGATGTATTCCATCTGCCCGTCCGGCAGGCGCCGGACCAGGTCGCCGCTGCGGTACAGCCGCGCGCCGGGGGTGCTGGCGAACGGATCGGGGACGAAGCGTTCGGCGGTCAGCGATGGCTGCGCATGGTAGCCGCGTGCCAGGGCCTCGCCACCGATATGCAGCTCACCGACCACGCCATCGGCCTGCAAGGCCAGGCCTTCGGCCAGCAGGTAGGCGCTGCGCCCGGCCACCGGTCGGCCGATGGGTGCATAGGCGCTGGTGAAACGGGTGGTGGCATCGGCTTCCCAGAGGAAGGGGGTGATGACCGTTTCGGTCGGGCCGTAGCCGTTGACGATGTGCTGCGGGCGCAGTTGCCCCTGGATTTGCTCGAAACCTTCGCGCGGGAAGGCCTCGCCCGCCACATTGAACGAGCGCACCGACGCCGCACGGCCGTGGGCCGCGGCCCAGGCCGCCAGCTGGCAGGCGTACTGGGTGGGGAAATAGACCAGGCTGGCCTGCTCGCGCTCGATCACCTCCAGCGCTTCTTCAGCGCTCCACAGGCCTTCGCCGCGCAGCACGCAGCGGGCGCCGCTGATCAGCGGCAGCAGCCACTGCTCAGTGCCCCAGTCGAAGTTCAGCGAGGCGAAATGCAGGAAGCGGTCGCTGCTGTCGATGCGGTAGAAGCGCTGCATGGTCAGCAGGTGGCGCAACAAGGCGCCCTGCTCCAGGGCCACGCCCTTGGGCCGCCCGGTGGAACCGGAGGTGTACAGCAGGCACAGCAGGTTGTTGCCGGCGAGGGTTGGCGACGGGGACTCGACGCCCTGGGTGGCCAGCACCAGCTCATCGACCCGCAGCAGGCGTGCGGCGCTACCGGCCAGCAACACCGCACTGCGGGCATCCCCCAACACCAACTGCACACCGCTGTCTTCAAGCATGTAGCCCAGGCGCTCGGCGGGGTATTCCGGGTCCAGCGGCACATAGGCGCCGCCGGCCTTGAGGATGGCCAGCAGGCCAATGATCAGGCGCTCGCCACGGGGCAGCGAGATGCCCACCAGCACCTCCGGGCCGACGCCCTCGGCGACCAGCCGCTGGGCCAGATCGCTGGCCTGGCTGTCGAGGCTGGCGTAGCTCAGCGCCCGACCCTCGGCGACCAGGGCGATGGCTTCTGGCGTGCGCCGGGCCTGGGCCTCGATCAACTGGTGCAGCCACACCGGCGCGGCCTGCGCCGGCAAGGCGGCGGGCATCGCCAGCAGCGCCTGGCGGGCAGCCGGGGGCACGCTGTCGAGGGTCGCCAGCACTTGGCCTGCGCCGTCGACGAACTGCCCCAGCAGGCATTCCAGCTGCGCCGCGAGGGCCTGCACCGTACCGGCGTCGAGCGCCGCGCACAGGTAGCTGTAGTGCACCTGCAGGCGCTCGCCGAGGGTCACGGCCAGGGTCAGCGGGTAGTTGGTGCGTTCCAGGTTGGCGACTTCGCCAAAGCGCACGCCGGCCTGGCCGGACTCAGCCAGCGCCGCCGACAGCGGGTAGTTCTCGAACACCAGCAAGGTGTCGAACAGCGCATCGCTGCCCTGCCCCGACCAGCGCTGGATCTCGAACAGTGGCGTGTGTTCGTGTTCGCGCAGCGCCAGGTTGAGCGCCTGCACCTGTTGCAGCCAGTCGCCCAGGGTTTGCTGCAGGGCCGGCCGGGCGATCACCGGCAAGGTGTTGATGAACAGGCCGATCTGCGCCTCGATACCCGGCAGTTGCGCCGGGCGCCCGGCCACGGTGGCGCCGAAGGCCACGCAGTCCTGACCGGTGCAGCGTTGCAGCAGCAACAGCCAGGCCGCCTGGACCAGGGTATTGACGGTGACTTTCTGCTGCCGGGCAAAGGCGCCCAGGCGCTCGCCCAAGGCCGCATCGATGGTTTGGTAGAAGTCGCCGTGGCTGGCCTGTGCCACCGCTTGCGGCGGCGTGGGCAGCGCGTGGGCCAGGCGCGTCGGGGTTTCCAGCGAGGCGAGCTGGTCGCGCCAGAACGCCTCGCTGGCCGCCATGTCCTGCTGACCGAGCCATTGGATGTAATCGCGGTACAGCCCGACCGGGGGCGCCACTTGCTGCCCGGCATAGCGTTGCAGGACTTCGCCGAGCAGGCGCGAGTTGCTCCAGCCGTCCAGCAGCAGGTGGTGGCAGGTCTGGATCAGGTGGTGGCGGGCCTCGCCGGTGCGCACCAGGGTCAGGCGCAGCAAGGGGGCCTGGGCCAGGTCGAAGCCGTGCTCGCGGTCCTCCTGGGCCAGGGCGGCGAGCGCCTGCGGCAGGTCGGCGTGGTCGCGCCAGTCCAGTTCGCGCCAGGGCAGTTCGACCTGGCGCATGACCATTTGCAGCGGCTTGCCCTGCTCGCCTTGCCAGGCAAAGCCGGTGCGCAGGATGGCATGGGCGTCCAGCGCCTGCTGCCAGGCGTCGCGCAGGCGTGCGGGGTGCACGCCCTCGACATCCACGCTCATCTGGTTGACGTAGTCACTGCCGGCTTGTTCATAGAGGCTGTGGAACAGCATGCCCTGCTGCATCGGCGACAGCGGGTAGAGGTCTTCGAGCTGCCGCGCGGCCACCGGCAGCTGCGCCAGCGCCGCGCCATCGAGCCCGGCCAGCGGGAAGTCCGAGGCGGTCACCTGCCCGGGGGCCTGGACGCAGTGGGCGACCAATGCGCGCAGTTCCTCGGCGAAAGCATCGACCAGGGCCTGGATGCGTTCGGCCGCGAACATCTGCTGGCTGAAGCCCCACTGCAAGGCCAGCTCGCCGCCGTACACCTGGCCTTCGACGGTAAGCCAGTTGGCCAGCGGCGCGTCCGGGTCCTGGCCATGGCCGGCGCCATGGCTGGCGGGCACTAGCAACGCCTGCTCATCGAACTGGCGGTCGAACTGGCCAAGGTAGTTGAAGGTCACTCGCGGGCGCGGCAGGGCCGCCAGTTCCGCACGGGTGGCGGCATCACCGAGGTAACGCAGCAGGCCGTGGCCGATGCCCTTGTCGGGCACGCCGCGCAACTGCTCCTTGACCGCCACCAGCGAAGCGCCCAGCTCAGCTTCGGGCACCAGCAGCACCGGCTGCAGGCTGGTGAACCAGCCGACGCTGCGCGACAGGTCGAGGTCGCTGAACAGGTCTTCGCGGCCATGCCCTTCCAGCTCGATCAGCGCGCCCGGTGCCGCCGTCCAGCGGCACAGCACCCGCGCCAGGGCGGTGAGCAGCAGGTCGTTGACCTGAGTGCGGTAGGCCGCTGGCGCAACCTGCAGCAGCTGGCGGGTGAGTTCGGCGTCGAAGCGGCATTCGATCTTGTGTTCATGGCGGTTGTGCAGCGCGCCGTCGCGGTTGTCGCACGGCAGTTCGGCGACTGCCGCGCGCCCCAGGTGTTCGCGCCACCAGGGCAACTGCGCCTGGTAGCCGGGCAAGGCCTGCTGCAGGCGCAGTGCCCAATCCTGATATGCGCTGGTGCGCGCCGGCAGGCGTGGCGGCTGGCCGGCCAGCACCTGGCGGTAAGCCTGCTCGAGGTCTTCGAGCAGGACCCGCCAGGACACCCCGTCCACCACCAGGTGGTGCAGCACCAGCAGCAGCTGCTGGCGGCCCTCGGGCAGCTCGATCAGCAGTACCCGCAGCAACGGCCCGTCGGCCAGGTCCAGGCTGCGCTGGGCAGCCTCGCACAGGGCCAGCGCGGCTTCGGCATCGGCCGCCGTGCAGCGCTGGAACACTTCGCCGGCGCTTTCGCCATAGCGCTGTTGCCAGGTTCCGCCGTGCTGCTCGAAGCGCAGGCGCAAGCTGTCGTGGTGCTCGACCAGTTGCTGCACGGCCTGGGCCAGCGCCTCGCCCTGCAGCGGTGCGCGGGCATCGAGCAGCAGGGCCTGGTTCCAGTGCTGGCGGTTAGGGATGGCCTGCTCGAAGAACCAGTGCTGGATGGGCGTCAGCGGCACTTCGCCGCTGGCCGGCCCACGCACAACAGCCTGGCTCGCCTGCCCGGCCACCTGGGCCAGGCCGCGAATGGTCTGGTGCTGGAAGATGTCCTTGGGGGTCAGCGCCAGCCCGGCCTCGCGGGCACGGCTGACCACCTGCATGGAGACGATCGAGTCACCGCCGAGCTCGAAGAAATTGTCCAGCACGCCGACCTGCTCGAGGCCCAGCAAGGCTTGCCAGATCTGCGCCAGGGCCTGTTCGCGGGCATCGCCGGGCGCCACATGCTCGCGCTGCGCCTGCAACGCGTCGGGCGCCGGCAGCGCCTTGCGGTCGAGCTTGCCGTTGGGGGTCAGCGGCAGCGCGGCCAGCATCGGCATGGCGGCGGGCACCATGTAGTCGGGCAGGTGCTCGCCCAGCGCTGCGCGCAGTTGCTCGCGCAGTTTGCCCTGGGCCGCCGGATCGTCGAGCAAGGCGGCATCGGCCGGCACCACATAGGCCACCAGCTGGCGGCCGCTCGGGCCTTCCGGCGCCAGCACCGCCACTTCGCTGACCTGCGCCTGCGCTTGCAGCCGCGCCTCGATCTCGCCCAGCTCGATGCGGAAACCGCGCACCTTGACCTGATGGTCGATGCGGCCGATGTACTCGAGCTCACCCTGGTCGCGGTAGCGCAGCAGGTCGCCGGTGCGGTACAGGCGCCCGCCGTCGGCGGCGAATGGGTCTGGCACGAAGCGTTCGGCGGTCAGCCCCGGGCGCCCGAGGTAGCCACGGGTAATGCCGGCGCCGGCCAGGTACAGCTCGGCGGCGCAACCTTGCGGCACCGGCTGCAGGGCGGCGTCGAGCAGGTAGGCGGCGGTGTGCGGCAGCGGCCGGCCGATGCTGGCTCGGCCACCGGCCTGGCGGCGGGTCCAGGTCGAGTAGGTGGTGTCTTCCGAGGGGCCGTACAGGTCGTATACGTGCGCCAGCCCCGGCTGGCGATAGAGCTCGTCCACCACTCGCTGCTTGAGCGGCTCGCCGGCGAGGTTGACGATGCGCACGCCGGCGGGCAACTGGCCGTCGCGCAACAGCGCGGTGATGGCCGAGGGCACGGTGTTGACCAGGCGCACCTGGTCGCGCGCCAGCAGCTGCGGCAGCTCCAGGGCATTGCGCGCCAGCACGATGGAACCGCCCGCGGCCAGGGTCACGAACAGCTCCCACACCGACAGGTCGAAGCAGATCGAGGTCGATGCCAGCACACCCTGGATGTCTTCACGGCCATACACCTGGCGCGACCAGTGCAGCAGCGCCATGACGTTGCGATGGGTAATGGCCACGCCTTTCGGGCGGCCGGTGGAGCCTGAGGTGTAGATCACGTAGGCGAGGTTCTGCGCCACGGCGTGATTGGCCGGCGGCACGCCCGGCCAGGCGGCCAGGCTCTGCTCGTCGGCGTCCACCAGCAGCACCTCGGCGCAGTCGGCCAGGGCCAGGCGCTGGGCCACTTCAGGGTCGCTGAGTACCAGGTGCGCGGCGCTGTCTTCGAGCATGTAGGCCACGCGCTCCGCCGGGTAGTCCGGGTCCAGCGGCACGTAGGCGCCGCCGGCCTTGAACACCGCCAGCAGCGACACCAGCAGTTGCGGGGTACGCGGCAGGGCCACGCCGACCCGGGTCTCGGGGCCGACACCGGCCGCCACCAGGCGCTGGGCCAGGCGGTTGGCCCAGCGGTCGAGCTGGCCATAGCTGTACTGCTCAAGGCCGAAGGTAAGGGCCAGCGCCTCGGGCTGTTCGGCGGCCTGGCGGGCGATGCTCTGGTCGATGCGCGACACCTGGTCAAAGCCGTCACCCGGCGGGTTCCAGGCATGCAACAGCTGTTGCTGTTCGTCGGCGCCCAGCATCGGCAGGCGCGCCACCGCTTGATTGGTGTCGGCGACCATGGCGCGCAGCAGGTTGAGCCAGTGGCCGGCCATGCGCGCGATGGTCGGCGCGTCGAACAGCTCGTCGGCGTAGGTCAGTGCGGCGTACAGCTGCCCGCCCTTCTCCCAGGTGTCCAGGCTCAGATCGAACTGGGTGGTGCGGCCCTTCCACTCGATCAGGTCGAAACGAATGCCCGAGGCGGTCTGCAGCGCGCTGAGGTCGGTGACCAGCGGCTGGTGGTTGTACATCACCTGGAACAGCGGGTTGAGCGCCAGGCTGCGTTCGAGCTTGAGCGCTTCGACCAGGCGCTCGAACGGCAGCTCCTGGTGCGCCTGGGCGCCGAGGGCGGTGTCGCGCACCTGGGCAATCAGCCCGGCCACCGTGAGGTGCTCGTCGATGCGGCAGTTGAGCACCTGGGTGTTGACGAAAAAGCCGATCAGCCCTTCGACTTCGGCGCGGTTGCGGTTGGCGATGGGCACCCCCACGCGCAACTCGGCCTGGCCGCTGTAGCGGTAGAGCAAGGCATCGAAGGCCGCCAGCAGCACCATGAACAGGCTGGCCTGTTGTTGCTGGGCCAGGGCGCGCAACTGCAGGGCCAGCTCGGCATCGACCGCGAAGTTGAAGCGGGTGCCGCGATGGCTGGGGGTGGCTGGGCGCGGGTGGTCGGTGGGCAGTTCCAGCACCGGGTGCTCGTCACCCAGCACCTGTTGCCAGTAGGCCAGCTGGCGCTCCTGCTCGCCGGCTTCCAGCCAGGCGCGCTGCCACAGGGCGTAGTCGGCGTACTGGATCGGCAGCGCCGCCAGCGGCATGGGCTGGCCCTGGCTGAAGGCGTCGTAGCAGCGGATGAACTCGTCGATCAGCACGTTCATCGACCAGCCATCGGAGACGATGTGGTGCAAGGTCAGCAGCAGCACATGGCGCTCGGCGCCCAGCTTGAGCAGGCGCACCCGCCACAGTGGGCCCTGCTCCAGGTCGAACGGGCGCTGGGCCTGGGCTTGCGCGCGCTCCTGCACCGCCTGTTCGCGGGCGGCGGCATCCAGTGCGCTGAGGTCTTCGAAGTCGACGGTCACCGCCTGGGCCGCGGCGACCTGGCGCAGCCCGTGTTCACCCTCCTGGCGCAAGGCGCTGCGCAGGGTCTCATGACGCTCGGCCAGCGCCTCCAGGGCCTGGGCCAGTGCATCACGGTCCAGCGGCCCGTCCAGGCCAACGGCGCCCGGGAGGTTGTAGGCCGCGCCCTGGGGATCGAGCTGCCAGAGGAACCACATGCGCTGCTGGGCATATGAGGGCATGCCGCGCTCGGCGGCCTGCACCCCGGCAGGGATGGCGAACTGGGCGAAGTCGACCTGCTCCCGGGCCAGCGCCTGCAAGAAGATCCTGCGTTTTTGCGCCGGCAACTCGAGGAATCGGCGGGCAAGGTTGCGGGCATCTTGAGCATTCATTGGCGTTCATCCGTAAAGAGGGGCAACGAGCGGGGCAGCTCGGTCGTGCATGGAAAACGGATGAACGGAGGGGAAAATTAACGGACGGCGCGGGCAGCCGCCGGTCGCCTTGAAACATTTACTTTCATTTACCTTGGCAGGTTTCTCATTCTCATTCGTCCTATTAAGTGCAGCCTTCACGGTTGAGCCGAGCCTCGACCGCACTTTTTATGCAGAAGACCGACCGATGGCCCGACAACCGAAGAAGAAATCCGCCTCCAAGCTGTGGTTCCTGGTGCACAGCTGGCTCGCCCTGCCGATCTGGTTCTTTGTCCTGATCGTGTGTTTCACCGGCATGCTCGCCGTGGTCAGCCAGGAGATCGTCTGGCTGGCCAACCCGGACGTGCGCGCCAGCAAACCGCTCGATGCGCCCGACGCCGAGCGCCTGAGCTTCCAGCAGGTGCTTACCGCCATGCACGCAGCCGAACCGGAGCTGGCGGTGCGCTTTCTCAGCCAGCCGGACGGCTCGCACTTCGCCCTCAACGCCTCGGTGACCCGCCCTGACGGCACCACCGCGCTGCTCTACGTCAACCCGTACTCCGGGGCGATCCAGGGCCAGCGGCCGAACTTCGACTTCGAGGCCTTCACCCGTGCCCTGCACGGCTGGTGGCTGGTGCCGTTCACCAACGGCTACAGCTGGGGCTGGTACCTGGTGTCGCTGCTGGGCCTGCCGATGCTGGCTTCGCTGGTCACGGGGCTTGTGGTGTACAAGAAGTTCTGGCGCGGCTTCTTCAAGCCGGTGCGTACCGGCCACGGCTCGCGGATCTTCTGGGGCGATGTGCACCGCCTGGCCGGGGTGTGGTCGATCTGGTTCATCGCGGTGATTTCCATCACCGGCACCTGGTTCCTGATCCAGGCGATCCTCGGCGACAACCACGTGACCATTTCCACCGAACCGGTGGTGCCAGTGATCGCCCGCGAGCAGGTGCCGCAGACGCCCGACGGCACGCCGGCACCGCGCATCGACCTGGACGAGGCCGCGCGCATCGCCACCGAGCGCATCCCGGGCCTGGACGTGAGCTTCATCTCCCTGCCGCTGACCGCCTACAGCCACTACAGCATGGGCGGGCGCGGCTGGTACCCGCTGATGTTCCAGACCGCCGAAGTGAACCCCTACACGCGCAACGTCGACGCCCAGTTCCTGCTCGGCGACCGCTCGACCCTGGAGTTCGTCACCGAGTCGATGCGCCCGTTGCACACCGGCGACTTCGGTGGCCTGGCGATCAAGCTGATCTGGTTCTTCTTCGGCCTGGTGCTGACCCTGATGGTGCTCAGCGGCCTGTTGATCTGGACCAAGCGCACCGCCCAGGCCACCGCCGCCGCGCTCAAGCGCAGCGAGCGCCCGGCACGGGCCAGGCAACCGCTTGAAACCCCTGTGGAGGCCCAGCCATGAGCCAGGCGAACAGCGTGCCGCAGGGCGGCTTCAAGCAGTGGTGGCTGAAATGGCGCTTCCACCTGAACATCCTGCTGATCCTCATCCCGCTGGGCTTCATGCCCAAGTACTTCGCCGACGCCAGCCTGCTGCGCGGCGACAGTGGCCTGGGCGCCAACGTGATCCGCGACATCCAGATCGACCGCTGGAGCCTCGACCTGGCCGAGCTGCGTGACGAAGCTCCGCGCGCCGACGGCCCCGCCGGTGACTTCAAGGCGTTCAACGCCGCCCTGTGCAAGACCTGCACCGAGGGCGTCAAGGCGATCTACCTGCGCGTCGGCAAGCCGCGCAGCCTGCGCGCCGCCGGCACCATCTTCTTCGGCTCGCAGCACCGCATGAGCACCAACCTGCCGATCCCGCCCCGCACCCGCGCCGATGCCGACCTGTGGATCACCATCGAAGGCTGGGACGGCAAGATGTACCAGGCTTCGGTGCCGCTGGCCAAGGCATCGCCGGCCACCGTGGCCTGGCTCGAGAAACAAGGAGGCAAGAAATGACACCACCGTTGCTGCGCAGGCTCGCCCTGCCCTTTTTGCTGCTGGCCGCCACCCCGGCGCTGGCGCACAACCCGATGTGCGATTGCACCGAAAACGCCGGGCAGATCACCTGCAAGGGCGGTTTCAGCGACGGCAGCGGCGCGCCGGGGGTAACCCTGGACGTGATCGGCTACGACGAACAGGTGCTGGTGGCCAGCAAGCTGGGGGATGACTCCACCCTCACCTTCAAGCGCCCCGACGGCGAGTTCTACGTGCTGTTCGATGCCGGCCCCGGCCATGTGGTGGAAGTGGACCACGCCGATATCGGTGCGCCATGAGCCGCGCCCAGGTGGTACGCCCGGCGGGTGCCGGGCACGAAACCCTCTATGTGTTGCTGGCCGCCGCGCTGATCCTGCTGCTGGCCGCCAGCGTGGTGGCCCTGCGCGGCGAGCGCGAGGACGAGCAGGCCGTGGCCGCCCACCAGCTCGACGCCCGGCGTGACCTGAACGCCGCCGAACAGGGCCTGCACACCGACTTGTGGGTGGCGGTCGAGGAGATCCGTGCGCTGCGCGAGGAAACTGGCAGCGCGCCGCAGGTTACCGAGCTTGCCGAAGCGGGCCTGCCGCCCTTCGTGGCCGATGCCAGCAGCCAGAGCCGCGGCAGCCTGCAGTGGGCGCTGCTGGACAACGGCGCCTACCTGGGCCGCAGCCAGGCCCCTGAAGTGGCTGGCAGCCTGCTGCTGATCCTGCCGCAGACGGCCGACGTCCAGCCCGATGTGTGGCTGCGCCGCGACAGCAGCGCGATGGCCCCGGACGCCCTGGACAGCGCCACGCTGATCGCCGCCGGTTGGCGGCAGATCGTCATCCACTACGACGCCGGGGTTACCCGCCAACACCGTCATTAAGGATTTGCCCATGTTCCGC
Source organism: Pseudomonas sp. TWI923 (assembly GCF_039673365.1). NCBI lineage: Bacteria > Pseudomonadati > Pseudomonadota > Gammaproteobacteria > Pseudomonadales > Pseudomonadaceae > Pseudomonas > Pseudomonas sp. TWI923. Next base: position 34,959 of record NZ_JBDJLM010000024.1, read on the forward strand.
TCCGCCCGCCGCACCCTGGCGCTGCTTCTGGCCTGCGCCCTGCCTGCCCTGGCCGCCGCCGACACTGGCAAGCCGCTGCGCATCGGCATCACCCTGCACCCCTACTACAGCTATGTGAGCAATATCGTCGGCGACAAGGCCGAGGTGGTGCCGCTGATCCCGGCCGGCTTCAACCCCCATGCCTACGAGCCGCGCGCCGAAGACATCAAGCGCATCGGCAGCCTGGATGTGGTGGTGCTCAATGGCGTGGGCCATGACGACTTCGCCGACCGCATGATCGCCGCCAGCGAAAAGCCCGCTATCAAGACCATCGAGGCCAACGCCAACGTGCCGCTGCTGGCGGCCACCGGTATCGCCGCCCGTGGCGCTGGCAAGGTGGTCAACCCGCACACCTTCCTGTCGATCAGCGCGACCATCGCCCAGGTCAACAACATCGCCCGCGAACTGGGCAAGCTCGACCCGGACAACGCCAAGTTCTATACCCAGAACGCCCGTGCCTATGCCAAGCGCCTGCGGGCCCTGCGCGCCGAAGCGCTGGCCCAGGTGACCCAGGCGCCGGATGCGACCTTCCGCGTGGCGACCATCCACGCCGCCTACGACTACCTGGTACGTGACTTCGGCCTGGAAGTGACCGCCGTGGTGGAACCTGCCCACGGTATCGAGCCGAGCCCGGCGCAACTGAAGAAGACCATCGACCAGCTCAAGGCGCTGGACGTGAAGGTGATCTTCTCGGAAATGGACTTCCCTTCCGCTTACGTCGAGACCATCCAGCGTGAATCGGGCGTGCGTCTGTATCCGCTCACGCATATCTCCTATGGCGAATACACCAAGGAAAAGTACGAAGTGGAGATGAAGCGCAACCTCGACACCGTGGTCCGCGCCATCCAGGAGAACCGCGCGTGACCGCCGCCGCCCACCTCAGCGCCGTTGGCGGGCCGCGCATCGACTTCGATGGCATCGACCTGACCCTGGGCCGTACCCGCATCCTTGAAGGCGTGCGCTTCAATGTCGCCCCTGGCAGCGTGCACGCCATCGTCGGGCCCAATGGCGGCGGCAAGAGCTCGCTGATCAAGACCCTGCTCGGGCAGATGCCGCACCAGGGCCAGCTGACCCTGCACTGGCCGGGCGAGCAGGAAGTGATCGGCTATGTGCCCCAGGCGCTGGAGTTCGACCGCGGCCTGCCGATGACCGTCGACGACTTCATGGCCGCCATGTGCCAGCGCCGCCCGGCGTTCCTTGGTTTGTCGCGGCGAGTGCACCCGGCCATCGACGCGGCGCTGGCCAGGGTCGGCATGCTCGACAAGCGCAAGCGGCGCATGGGCGCGCTGTCCGGTGGCGAACGCCAGCGGGTGCTGCTGGCCCAGGGGCTGATCCCCGAGCCGCAACTGCTGGTGCTCGACGAGCCGATGTCGGCGCTCGATGAAGCCGGCATCCAGGTGTTCGAGCAACTGCTGCACGGCTGGCGCCAGGCCGGCACCACCGTGCTGTGGATCGAGCACGACCTGCAAGCGGTGCTGCGCCTGGCCGACCGGGTGACCGGGCTGAACCGCCAGGTGCTGTTCGATGCCCCGCCGGCTGAAGCGCTCACCCCCGAGCGCCTGCTCAGCCTGTTCTCCGTCCACCCTCGCAGCGAGAGCCGTTCATGAGTTTCGAAGCGTTCCGCCAACTGGTCCAGGAATGGGCCGGCGCGGGTTATCTGCCGGAGGCGCTGGCCTACGGTTTCGTGGTCAACGCGCTGCTGGCGGGCCTGATGATCGGCCCGGTGCTGGGCGGGCTGGGCACCCTGGTGGTGGTCAAGCGCTTTGCCTTCTTCTCCGAGGCGGTCGGCCACGCCGCGCTGACGGGCGTGGCCATCGGCATCTTGCTGGGCGAACCCTACACCGGCCCCTATGGCAGCCTGTTCGGCTACTGCCTGCTGTTCGGCATTTTGCTCAACTTCCTGCGCAACCGTACCGGGCTGTCGCCGGACACCTTGATCGGGGTGTTCCTCTCGGTGTCGCTGGCGCTGGGCGCGAGCCTGCTGCTGATGCTGGCCGGCAAGATCAACGTGCATATCCTGGAAAACGTGCTGTTCGGCTCGGTGCTCACCGTCAGCGCCCACGACCTGCTGGTGCTGGGTATCGTCGCGCTGCTGGTGCTGGCGTTGGCGCTGCCGCTGTACAACCGCATCATGCTGGCCAGCTTCAACCCGCAGCTGGCGGCGGTGCGCGGGGTGGCGGTGAAGACCCTGGACTACCTGTTCGTGGTGCTGGTGACGCTGGTGACCGTGGCCTCGGTGAAGGTGATCGGGGCGATCCTGGTGGGCGCCCTGCTGGTGATCCCGGCAGCGGCCGCGCGGCTGGTCAGCCAGTCGCTCAAGGGTTTCTTCTTCATCTCGGTACTGATCGCCACCGTCAGCACCCTGCTGGGCATCCTGCTGCCGATCACGCTCGACCTGCCGGTGCCGTCGGGCGCGGCGATCATCCTGGTGGCCGGCCTGTGCTTCGCCCTCTGTGCCCTGGCCCGCGCCCTCGTCCCCCGCCTGCAAGGAAACCCGGCATGACCCTGAAAAAACTCACCCTGGCCCTGGCCTTGAGCGGCCTGCCGCTGCTGGCCAACGCCACGCAAGTGCTGACCACCCTGCCGGTGACCCACAGCCTGGCGGCCGCCCTGCTCGATGGCACCTCGGTGCAGCTCAAGAGCGCCGTCCCGGCCAACCTGCCGGCCAGCCGCCAGCCGTCGTACTTCGAGGGCCGTGGCGGCGCCAGCCTGCAGAAGGCCGCGCAACAGGCCGACGCGGTGATCGGCGTGCGCTCGATCTGGCGTGACGACCCGCTCTACCCCATGGCCCGGCGCAGCAATATCCGCATCGTCGAAATCGACGCCGCACGCCCGGTGGACGGTGCCCTGCCGGGCATCGCGGTGAATGGCGAGCAGGCTTTCGCCGCCTACCCGTGGCTCAACCCGACCAACCTGGGGCGCATGGCCGATGTAGTGGCCAACGATCTGGAGCGCCTGTCGCCGGCGGACAAGGCGAAGATCCAGGGCAACCTGGCCGGGCTCAAGCGGCAAATGCTGGAACTCACCGCCAACAGCCAGGCGCAATTGGCCAAGGTCGATAACCTCAGCGTGGTCAGCCTGTCCGAGCGGCTTGGGTACCTGGCCAGTGGGCTCAACCTGGATGTGGTCGAACAGCCGCTGCACGCCGACGAGCAGTGGGACGAGGCCGCGCTCAAGGCCCTGAGCGACAACCTCAGGCAACAAGACGTGGCGCTGGTGCTGCACCATCGCCAACCGGATGCCAAGGTGGTGGCGGCGATCGAAGCCGGTGGCGCGAAGTTGCTGGTGGTCGACAGCGACCCGCAGGATGCGGTGGCCGGGCTCAAGGCCAGTGTCGAGCAGGTGGTGAAGGCGTTGGGCAGCAGTTGAAGGTTGACGGCCGCTCTGTGTAGGAGCGGCCTTGTGTCGCGAAAGGGGCGCGAAGCGGCCCCAGGATCTGTGCATGTCACACAATTGCCGGGGCTGCTATGCAGCCCTTTCGCGACACAAGGCCGCTCCTACAAAAAGCAGACCGTGCAGGGCTTGGCCAGCTGCGACAATCCACCACACCAACCCGAAACCCGGTGAAACCCTCCAAATGGTAGATTCGCCGCCATGAAAACCACTCGTCGGACACGCTCGCTGACCGCATGGACGCTCTACGCCAGCGTCCTGTTCAGCCTGTTGCTGTGTGGTTTGCACCATGGCCAGATGACCGGCCTGCGCCTGTCCGGCCTGGAAGGTGGCTACTGCAGCATGGACAGCGGCCATGGCCCGGCCATCGACCTGGACGGCGGCGGTGGCGACCAGCACATGGCCCAGCTCGACTGCCCGGTTTGCTCCTCGTTCGCCATGGCCGTGCCACTCTGCAGCGCCGGCTGGACCTTCTCCGCCACCCATGGCCAGGCCCCGGCGCCGATCGTCACCCGCAGCTGGGGGCAACCGCCGCCACGCTACCTGCGCCACGCCATCAACCCCCGCGCCTCCCCTGCCCCGTTCCCCGCAGCAGAACACTTCGCCTGACCCTGGCAGGCGCGCCCGTGCGCGCGCCTGTGGGCCGGGCCTGCCAAGACCTTTGCGTGGAACCCTTACAACATGATCCGCAACACCTCTTTGGTGCTCGTGCTGAGCGCCACCTGCCACTGTGCCTGGGCGCAAGGCGCGCCTGTCGAACTGTCCGCCACCACTGTCGATGGCGAGCGTGAAGCGCCCAGCGGCGTGCAACTGGACACCCCGATCGCCACGGGCTCGCGCCTGGGCCTGACGGCGCGGGAAACCCCAGCCTCGGTGAGCGTCGCGGACCGCCGGGTGATCGAGCAGCGCGACGCCCGCGACACCCAGGAAGTGATCAACGCCATGACCGGCGTGAACGCCTCGGCCAACCCCGGCTACGGCGGCTTCGTCACCTACCGCGGCTTCACCCAGAACCAGGTGACCCAGCTCTACAACGGCATCAACCTGGGCTACAGCAGCGCCACCCGGCCGGTGGACGCCTGGGTGATCGACCGTGTCGAACTGCTCGGCGGGCCGTCGTCGTTCCTGCATGGCGCCGGCGCCGTGGGCGGCTCGATCAACTACATCAGCAAGCTGGCCAGCCGCGACCAGCAAATCGTCGACGGGCGTATCCGCTACGGCAGCTACGACGCCGCCGAATACGCCTTCGGCATCAACCAGGCGCTGGCCGACAACCCGGCCGACGCCCGCCACTTCGCCCGACTGGATTTCAGCCGCAGCCAGGGCAATGGCTATATCGATCGCAATGAGCGGCAGACCGACAGCCTGGCCTTTTCGCTACTCAGCGACCTGACCCCCGACCTGACTCACACCCTGGCGCTGGAGTACCAGGAGGACAAGGAAGACAGCCCCTACTGGGGCTCGCCGATCCTGCCTGGGCGCAGCACCATGAAGATCGACAAGAGCCGGCGCTTCGAGAACTACAACGTCGCCGACGGCCGTTACGAGCAGCGGGTGCGCTGGCTGCGTTCGATGCTCGACTACCAGGTCAGCGACAGCACCAGCCTGCACAACACCCTGTACCAGTACGAGGCCCAGCGCGACTACCGCAACCTGGAGCGCTACCGCTACAACAACGCGGGCAATGTGACGCGCTCCAGCCCCTACCTGCAGCGCCACCAGCAGAGCGTGCTGGGCAACCGCCTCGAGCTGCGCCACGACAACAGCCTGTTCGGCCTGGCCAGCCAGTGGTCGGCGGGGCTGGACTGGTCGCAGATGCGCCAGAGCCTGTACCCGAAATCGGGCAGCTGGAGCGACACGGTCAACCCGGACCACTTCGACCCCGGCAGCTTCTACGCCATCCCCGGCGTGAATACCGGGCTGAGCAAGCAACGCCGGCATGTGACCACCAACCGCGCGCTGTTCGCCGAGAACCGCCTGCAACTGACCGACCGCCTGGCGCTGCTGACCGCCCTGCGGTATGACTACCTGGACATGGAAGTGACCAATTACGGCGCCGTCACGCCCACCGCGCCGGCCTACTTCGAACGCCGTTGGGAGCCGCTGTCCGGGCGGGTCGGCCTGACCTATGCGCTGACCCCTGCGGCCAGCGTCTATGTGCAGTACAGCACCGCCGCCGATTTGCCGGCAGGCTCCCTGGCGGCGGCGACCTACTCCAACGTCGGCCTGTTCGATTTGTCCAAGGGCGAGCAATGGGAGGCCGGCAGCAAGTTCGACTTCCTCGATGGCCGGGGTGCGGCGACGGTGGCGGTGTATCAGATCGTGCGCAAGGACTTTGCCGTGACCGATTCGAGCAACCCCAACCAGTCGGTGCAGGCCGGCCAGCAGACTTCGCGGGGGATCGAGTTGTCCGGGCGGTTGCAGGTCACGCCGAAACTGGTGGCCGAGGCCAACTATGCCTACGTGCATGCGCGGTATGACGAGTTCAACGAGGCGGTGGCGGGCAAGTCGGTGTCACGTGAGGGCAATGCGCCGGTGAACGTGCCGGCCAACGTTGGCAACCTGTGGCTGACCTACAGCTTCACCCCCGACTGGTCGGCGGGGGTGGATGCGCGTTATGTCGATTCGGTGTATGCCGACAATGCCAATTCGCTGAAGGCGCCTGCCTATACCCTGTACGGGGCCTTTGCCCGGTACAGGGTGGACGCGCACACCACGCTTACTGCACGGGTGCGCAACCTGACTGACGAGGTGTATGCCAAGCAGGCGTACAACACCCAGTACTACATGGGGGACCCGAGGACGTTTGAGGTGGCGATGGATGTACGGTTCTAAGCGGCTCTTCGGGCATGCCGGGGGATTGGGTGAAGGCCACTAGGTGTATGCCGGAGGAGTTGCAGCGCCTGTGAGATCGAGCGCCGCCCGCGCGGCGCTTCGCGGGTAAACCCGCTCCCACGTTTGTTTCGGGCCAATGAGTCCTGTGAAAGTACCGCTGCCCGCCTTGGTGCATGTCTCAAGTCAAGCGGGGTGCCAGTGGTGCCCACCTCACTACCGCGTCGTGCCAACAAGGCGGACCAGGTAATGGCACAGAAGAGACTGGCCCGAAACAAACTGTGGGAGCGGGTTTACCCGCGAAGCGCCGCGCGGGCGGCGCTCGATCTCATAGGCGCTGCAAATTTGTCGCCCTACACCTGGCTGCCCACACGCCACTCCATGACATCCACCTGCACCACCCAGCGAGCCTTCCTACCGCCCCTATCGCCAGTCGCGGCTGTTTCCCTGGCACCAGGCACCGGATGCTGCATGGCTTCTTTCCTGCGGATATGCCTCCATGCCAAACACACTCCAGCATTGCCTTCGTCATGGGCTGATCAGCCTGTGCGCCCTCTGCCTGGCCGGCTGCACAGCCGCCGGCCAGCACACCCCGCGCGAAACACCGGCACAGGCCGAAACGCGGTTCACCCGGCAGATGCTCGACATCCTTCAGAACGACATGCTGCTGGCCAATCAGCAAGACCTGGTGGGCGCGGTGTTGCTCGAAGTCACCCTTGAACGTGATGGCAGGCCAAGCGCCTGCCGGGCCAGGCTTGCGCCGCAAAAATATACAAGCCGCATGCCTGCCGATGCCGTGTGGGCGACTGAACAAGCGTTGACGGCATTGGTGATCGACCAGTGCCGCAAAAGCCTGTTCCCTATTCCCCCCAGGACAATGCGCGATCACACAGGCCAACTTCAGGTCGTGGCGCCGATCATCTTCATGCCGGCCGAAGGCTCATTCGCCGTTCGTGAGTACCTGCGCCAGAGCGCGCCTCGGCAGGCTTATGCCTGGCAGCACTTGATGGCGGGCGAGACGGTCACCGGCACCGGCAACGCGTTTTTCTGGTTCGAGGGCGATGCCAGCGGCAAGGTCACTCGTTGCCTGGTCGAACTGACGCCCGATCGTTTCGCGCCGTCCAGGTTCAAGCCGGACAACCCGCTGCGCCGGCGCCTCCACGCCCGCTGCATGGCCTTGGACCTGCGCCGCATGCCGGGCTTCGCGCTCGACAGCCAGGGCGTCAATCGTGGCCATGTTGAGCTCGAATATGCCCCGTGGAAGCTCAAGGCAAGCCAATGAGCCTGGCGCCGGCGGGTACGACGGTTGAAACGGATATCCCAATGTCGCCCTCAAAGCAGCACCCCGTGCACACCCCTTGTCTACTGGCCTGACAACAACGACGGCGCACCCGATTGCGCCGCATTAGCCCAGGCTGCCTAGACCACCGGAGAGCACAGTGATGTCCATCCCCCATGAGGTCCCGCCCGCCACCCTGCGCCGGGTGATCGCCGCCTCGGCCATCGGCAACTTCGTCGAATGGTTCGACTTCGCCGTGTACGGGTTTCTCGCCACACTGATCGCCACCCAGTTCTTCGCCAGCCAAGACCCCAGCGTCGCCCTGCTCAAGACCTTCGCCGTGTTCGCCGTGGCCTTCGCCCTGCGCCCGCTGGGCGGCATCGTGTTCGGTGCGCTCGGTGACAGGCTGGGGCGCAAGCGCATCCTGTCGCTGACCATCCTGCTGATGGCCGGCTCCACCACCCTGATCGGGTTGTTGCCGACCTACGCCAGCATCGGTGTGTTGGCTCCGGCCCTGCTCACGCTTGCCCGCTGCCTGCAGGGTTTCTCCGCCGGGGGCGAATACGCAGGCGCCTGCGCCTACCTGATGGAACACGCGCCGCAGAACAAGCGGGCGTTCTACGGCAGTTTCGTGCCGGTCTCGACCTTCTCCGCCTTTGCCTGCGCGGCGCTGATCGCCTATGGCCTGGAGGCCAGCCTGTCGGCCGAGGCGATGAACAGCTGGGGCTGGCGAGTGCCCTTCCTGATTGCCGCGCCGCTGGGGCTGGTGGGCTTGTACCTGCGCTGGCGCATGGAGGAAACCCCGGCATTCCGCCAGGCCATGGCCGAGGGCAAGCAACACAGTCATTCGCCGCTGGGCGACACCCTGCGCCACCATGGCCGCACCATCCGCAACCTGGGTGCGTTCATCTCGCTGACGGCGCTGTCGTTCTACATGTTCACCACCTACTTCGCCACTTACCTGCAGACCGTCGGCCAGCTCAGCCGTGCCCAGGCGCTGCTGGTGACTACCGTCGCCTTGCTGTTCGCCGCCGTCGGTTGCCCGCTGGCCGGGGCATTGTCCGACCGCATCGGCCGGCGGCGGACCATCGGCGTGACCTGCCTGTGGGTCATGCTGGCGGTGTTCCCAGCCTATTGGCTGGCCAGCTCCGGCTCGATGTCGGGTGCTTTGCTGGGGGTGATCCTGCTGGCAATTGGCGCGCTGATGAGCGGCGTGGTCACCGCGGCGCTGCTGTCCGAATGCTTCCCCACCCGCAGCCGCTATACCGCCTCGGCAATCACCTACAACGTCGCCTACACCCTGTTTGGCGGAACGGCGCCGCTGGTGGCGACCTGGCTGATCGAGCAAAGTGGCAGCCGGCTGGCTCCGGCGTTCTACCTGGTGGCGATTGCCTTGCTGGCGTTGCTCGGCGGGCTGGGGTTGCCTGAGACCTCGCGCCTATCACTGCACGACCCCATCGATACCGACCCAGCCAGCGATAACCGCCTCGGGCGTTCAGCATAAGGACGCAGATATAAAGCCGACTTAAAGGGTCGGCTTTATATCTTTTGCTCGCCTGGAATACGCATCCGCCGCATGTTCAATTTGAATTTCAAACAACTAACGCAACAAACTTATAATTGACGCCAATATTCCAGCGCGCCGTGAACAGCTACTCGAAAATTTTTTTATTTACCGTTCACCGGATGATGGCAAAGTGGCACTCATTCAAGCTAGGATCCATTTCATTCCGTGGGCGCGGTGGTTTCCCTGCCCCGCCCCAGGCTCGACCCTCCCCTCACGCGCCAAGGAAGGTACATGCTGCACAGATGGATGCTGTGATCGGTCACTGACCGCGTAACCCTTGCTTATTCGCTGTTCGTTTTGAAACTGCGCCCCTACACGGAGCGCAACGCTTACCCGTGCCTGATACTTCCCTGATGGAGTCGACAATAACTATGGATAACTTCCTGGGTGAAATTCGCCTGTTCCCGTTTGGCGTGATTCCCAAAGGCTGGGCCCCGTGCAACGGGCAGTTACTGCCGATCACGACGTACAGCGCGCTGTTCACGTTGCTCGGCACCCAGTACGGCGGTGATGGCAGTAGCACGTTCGCCCTGCCCGACATGCGTGGCCGAGTCGGGCTGGGTGCCACGGCGGATGGGACGCACCCCAATGGTCAAAGCCAGGGTAGCCAAAGCGTCACCCTGACTGCGGACAATCTGCCGCCTCATACCCACACGGTCAACGTCAGCACCCTCGACACCGGTAACAGCGCGGCAGAAGACGCCTTCTTCGGCGTGAGCCTGCTCAACAACGGTTCGCCCGGAGGAACCACCTACGTCGAGGCCAAGAGTGGCAATCCGGTGTCGCTCAACAGCGCCACCGTCGGAACGAGCGGCGCCTCCTCACCGCTGGAGAACCACCAGCCGTCGCTGGGATTGAGCTATTGCATCGCCTTGCAGGGCGTCTACCCACCTCGTTCCTAACGCTCGATCCAAGCCATTCTGACCAGGGGCTACATCATGTCTGATCCATTTATCGGTGAAATCCGCATTTTCGCAGGCACATACGCGCCAGTGGGCTGGAGCTTCTGCGACGGCAGCGTCCTTCCCATCAGCACCAACCAGGTGCTGTACAGCCTGATCGGGGACATCTACGGCGGTAACGGACAAACCACGTTCGCCCTGCCGGATCTGCGCGGGCGCCTGCCGGTCGGTCAGGGGCAAGGCCTGGCCATGTACGACGTGGGGCTCGGAGAATCCTTCGGCGTCGAGTCGATCACGCTGACCCAGGCGAAACTGCCGGCCCATAGCCATCCGTTCGTCGTCAGCAGCGCCCTCGCCAACACGACAATCCCTGCCGATGCCAGCAACAACGCAACCCGCACCTTTGGCACCTTCACCAAGGTCAAGGCGATGACCGGGTTGTACAACAACTCCATCGACCAGCTAGGTCGAGTGCAACTGAACGCGGCCACGCTGAACCCTTCCGCTGGCAGCAGCAGCGTGACCGCCCATTCCAACCTGATGCCGGCAATGGCGCTCAACTACATCATCGCGACCACTGGGCTGTATCCGTCCCAGGGGTAAAGGCCCTCCCATCGACTCACCGAGTGGAAAAACCATGGATGCTTTCTTTGGCGAAATCCGGCTGTTCCCCTTCAAATATGTTCCGCAGAACTGGATCCCGTGCGATGGCAGATTGCTGCAGACCAGGTCGTACCCGGCACTGTTTGCGCTCCTCGGCAAGACCTTCGGCGGCGACGGTTCGACGACCTTCGCCCTGCCCGACCTCAGGGGCCGCACGGTCATGGGCGCGGGCGCCGGCAAAAACCTGACGCCGCGCGCGGTCGGTGACAAGACCGGCACCGAGACCGTGTCTCTGAACAGCAGCAACTTCCCTGCGCACACCCATAGCGTGACCGTGAAGAACGGCACCGAGGGCTCGCCGATGGACGCGCCGGACAACAGCTTCTTCCTTCAGGCACCGCGCACCACGAAACTGTTCAACCCTGCACTGACCACCGGGATGACCCTCGCGCCCACGGTGGTCGGCCAGGTGGGCAGTGCCAAGCCACGGGCGAATATGCAGCCTTATCTGGTGATGGCCTACTGCATATGCGTGGAGAATGGTATTTGGCCGGAACGCCCTTAATGCCCAGCCAACTGGCCGACCGCTTGCGGTTGGCCTGTGCCTGCCCGATCGTCGTCGAACTGCGCCAACAAGACGAGGGCGACCAGGCGTTCCTGCGCCAGTTGTTCGTCAGCCGGCGCTGGGTCGAAACCTGTGCGATGCCTGGCTGGGACGACCAGCAGCGGCTGGCCTTCCTGCACCAGCAGGCCGACCTGCAACAACGCCATTACGCCCAGTATCACCCCGACGCCGCGTTCCTGATCGTCGAGCATCAAGGGCAGGCCATCGGCCGTTTCTGCGTGAGCGCCAACGGCAGCGCCCTGCGCCTGGTGGATGTCGCGCTGTTGCCCGAGTGGCAGGGGCTTGGCATTGGCTCGAGCCTGCTGCGGGCGGTGATCACGGTGGCCGAACACAGTGCCAGCCCCGTCGAACTGACAGTGGACGCCCTGAGCCCTGCACGCCGGCTGTACCACCGACACGGCTTCCTGGCCCTGGCTGACCAGAGCCTGTCCCTGCAGATGCGCCGGCCCGCCGGCCAACATGGGGAGCCTGCGCCCATGACCGGTTGAGCGCGCCGCAGAGCATGCTCCGTGAAACCCTCGCCGGCCTTGCCGACGTCACCTTCGTCTCTCAGAGCCGTAACCCGCGCTTACCGAAACAGGCAGGAAGCCCTATGAACCATCCAGCTCGCCGCCACTGGCCATGCCAGTCCTTCATCGTCTTCTGCCTGCTCTGGCTCGTCCAGGCGCTGGCCCTCGCCCAGGCAACGCCCTCGATCAGCCCCGGCAACGGCAGCCTGGGCAACGGGACGGTCGGTCAGTTTTTCAGCGTGACGCTCACGGCCAGCGGCGGCAACGGTGGCTACATGGGCTGGTACGAGTGCAACGTCAACGACAGCAACTACGACCCTATGGCCCAATGCATGCCGCCGGGCCTGCAGATCCATGAGAACTTCGGCAGCAATGCCACGACCATCAGCGGTACACCGACCGCGGCGGGGCACTATGATTTCTACGTTTCGGTGTACGACGCCAACTCCCTGCTAGCTGGGGTGGCGCACTACACCCTGGACGTGGCCGGCGGCGGTCCGACGCTGACCGGCGTCAGCCCCAGCAGCGGCTCTACCGCGGGCGGCACCAGCGTGACCCTGAGCGGTAGCGGTTTCACCGGCGTTACCGGCGTGACCTTCGGCGGCACAGCGGCCAGCAGCTTCACGGTCAACAGCGTCAACCAGATCACCGCGACTGCGCCCAGCCACCCTGCCGGCACCGTGGACGTGGTGGTGAACGCGACGGGTGGGGCGTCCCCGGTGAGCCCTGCCAGCAGGTACACCTACCTCGCGCCACCTAACAGCGGCGCGGTCAGCGCCACGTTGGCCGCCAACAGCAACAACAACCCGATCACGCTCAACATCAGCGGCGGCGCCGCCACCAGCGTGGCCGTCGCCAGCGCTGCCAGCCATGGCACGGCGGCCGCCAGTGGCACCTCCATCAGCTATACGCCAACAAGCGGCTACTCGGGCCCGGACACCTTTACCTACACGGCCACCAACGCCGCTGGCACCTCGGCCCCAGCCACCGTGACCATCACAGTGTCGCCGCCCACCGTGGACATCAGCCCGGCGACCCTGCCGGGCGCCACCGCCGGCACCCCCTATAACCAGACCCTGAGCAGCAGCAATGGCACTGCGCCATACACTTACGCGCCAGTGTCGGGCAGCTTGCCTGCGGGGGTAACTTTCTCCAGCGCGGGGGTGTTCAGCGGTACGCCGAGCAGCAGCGGCAACTTCCCCCTGAGCATCCGCAGCACCGACCAATACGGCGCCACGGGCACCGTCAGCTACACCATCAGCGTGGCCGCGCCCACCATCGCCGTGAGCCCTACGAGCTTGACCAACGGCGCCTATGGCACAGCCTACAGCCAGACCGTCACTGCCAGCGGTGGCAACGGCAGCTACAGCTTCGCCGTGCTTTCAGGCAGCCTGCCGTCCGGCATGGCCCTGGCATCCGACGGCACCCTGAGCGGTACGCCGACCTCTGCCGGCACCTACTCATTCACCCTCACTGCCACCGACGGCAACGGCTTCACCGGTTCGCGAGCCTACACCCTGACAATCGCCAGTCCGACCTTGAGCCTGTCGCCAGTCTCGGTGCCGGGCGGCAGCATCGGCAGCCCCTACAGCCAGACACTCAGCACCAGCGGGGGGATTGCGTCCTACAGCTACAGCCTGATCGGTGGCGCGTTGCCCACTGGAGTAACCCTGTCCAGTGGCGGAGTGCTCAGTGGCACGCCAATCGTCTCCGGCACATTCAACTTCACGGTGCGCAGCACCGACGCTCATGGCCAGATCGTCGATGGCGCCTACAGCCTGGTGATCGGCGCCGCAACCATCAACCTTGCGCCGAGCACCCTCGGCCCAATGGCGCAGGGCGTGGCCTACAGCCAGACCCTGAGTGCCAGTGGCGGCACCGCTCCCTACAGCTACACGGTCACCAGCGGCGCATTGCCCAGTGGCATGACCCTGAGCCCGGGAGGCCTGCTCTCCGGCGTGCCGACCAGCGCGGGGCCGAGCAACTTCACCATCACCGCCACCGACAGCCTCGCTTCCACCGGCTCGCGCGCCTATGGCCTCACCGTCGCCGCGCCCACGCCGGTGGCCGGCAACGTCAGCTTGACCGTCTCGGCCAACAGCAGCGCCAACCCTGTGACCCTGAACCTGAGCGGCGGCCCGGTGGCGTCGGTGGCCGTGGCAAGCAATGCCAGCAACGGCACGGCGACAGCCAGCGGCACCAGCATCAGCTTCACCCCCGCCCCCGGCTACGCAGGCAGTGACAGTTTCACCTACACCGCCACCGGCGCCGGGGGGACATCGAACGTGGCGACGGTGAACGTGACCGTCGTGGCGCCGACCGTGACGCTGACGCCGACCAGCCTGGCCAATGGCACGATCGCTACGGCCTATTCGGCGAACATCACCGCCAGCGGCGGCAGCGCACCCTACAGCTACAGCCTGGTCAGCGGCAGCCTGCCCGGCGGCCTGACGTTGTCGAACGGCGGTAGCCTCAGTGGCACCGCGAACGCGGCCGGCAGCTTCAGCTTCACCGTCCAGGCCACTGACAATACCGGCTTCACCGGCACCCGTGCCTACAACCTGAGCGTCGCCAGCCAGGCGCCGGTCACCGGCGCGGTCAGCGCCACAGTGGCAGCGAACAGCTCGGCCAACCCAATCACCCTCAACCTCAGCGGCGGTGCCGCCAGCAGCGTGGCCGTGAGCAGCGCGCCAAGCCACGGCACCGCATCGGCCAGTGGCCTCACCATCAACTACACCCCAACCGCTGGTTACTCGGGCAGCGACAGCTTCAGCTACACCGCCACAGGTGCTGGCAGCACCTCATCGCCAAGCACGGTGAGCATTACCGTGACCGCCCCGACCCTGGCCATCACACCCGCCACCCCAGGCCTCGCCGACGCCACCCAAGGCAGCGCCTACAGCGCCAGCCTGGCCGTCAGCGGTGGTACCGCGCCGTACAGCTACAGCGTTAGCGCCGGCAGCCTGCCGGCCGGGCTGACCCTCGATACCGGTACCGGGGTCATCAGCGGTACCCCGACCGCGCTCGCCACCAGCAACTTCACCATCACCGTCAGCGACGCCCTCGGCGCCAGCGGCAGCCGCAGCTACAACCTGCAGGTGCTGGCCCAGGCCATCGTGGTGCCACCCTCCAGCGAAACCCTGGCGGCCGGGCAAAGCGCCAGCGTCGACCTGACCCGCGGCGCCAGCGGCGGTCCGTTCCTGCGCGCACGCCTGTTGAGCGTGACCCCGGCGTCGGCGGGCAGGGCCAGCATGACTGGCCCGTTCACCCTGAGCTTCACCCCGGCGGCGGCCTTCGCCGGCACTGCGGTGGTGAGCTTCAGCCTGCAGAACACCGGCGGCAGCCTAGCCAGCAGCAGCGTCACGTTCTCCGTACAGGCGCGTCCCGACCCTACCCGCGACCCCGAAGTGATCGGCCTGCTCAACGCCCAGTCGCGCGCCGCCGAGCGTTTCGCCACCACGCAGATGGACAACTTCAACCGCCGCTTGGAGCAGTTGCACCGCCCCACCTGCGACCGTGATTCGTTCAACGCCAGCGTGCGCCATGGCCGTGATGACGTCAGCCTGGGCAGCCTGGGCAAGGCCTTGCGTGATGAGCTCGAAGGCAATGGCCAGGGCAATGATGACGAACAGCGGCGCCAGGAGAAGGACAGCGCCCGCGCCAGTTCCGGCGAATGCCGCGAAGAGGCGCTGGCGTTCTGGACCGACGGTTTCGTCAACACCGGCTCCAACCGCGCCCGCGGCGCCGACGACAATAGCTTCACCACCTATGGCCTGAGCGCGGGCATGGACTATCGCCTGTCGCCACGCGCAGTGGTCGGTTTCGGTATCGGCTACGGCAACGACCGCACGGATGTAGGCGAGCATGACAGCCGCAGCGAGGGCGACGCCCTGGGCCTGGCGGCCTACCTTAGCGTCAATCCGCTGTCCGAGGTGTATATCGACGCGTTGCTGGGTTACAACCGCATCCGCTTCGACGCACGGCGCTACGTCACCGCCGACCCGTCCAATGGCTACGCCCACGGCTCGCGTGACGCCGACCAGCTGTTCGCCTCGCTGACCGCCAGCTACGAGTACCGTCACGGGCCCCTGTCACTGGCACCCTATGCGCGGATCAACGGCAGCTATACCCGGCTCGACGCCTACAGCGAGCGCGGCGGCGGTATCTACGGCCTCTCCTATGAAGAGCAGGACCTGCGCTACGTGACGTCGTTCCTGGGCTTGCGTTCGGGTTACGACATCCAGACCAACGTCGGCGTGCTGACCCCAAGGGTCGGTTTGGCCTGGGGCCATAACTTCAGTCGCAACGAAGACTACCGCATGCGCTACACCGACCAGGGCAGCGACGGGCTGCTGTATCGCCTGTCGCCCGACCCGCAGGATAGCAACTTCATGGACCTGGACCTGGGCCTGGACCTCAGCCTTGGCCGTGCGTGGCGGGTGGGGCTGTCTTACAAGACCGCGCTGGGCAGCGATGAGCGCAGCGAGATGTTCAGGATCGGCCTGGACGGCAGGTTCTGAAAGACTGAGCAAAAAGTAATGCCGTGCCAGCAGCGACGCCCCCAGCACAGCTAACTACGGGACAACTGAGGCCTGCAGAGCTTATTCTGCGGGCCCAACTCACCTGACAGGCACTTAAGGGAACACCGATGTCTGGCACCACCTGCTCCATCCTGGGAATAGTTTTCGAGTGTTTCCAACTCGACAAGAACGCTCCAAGGCTATTTGGCTTCCCCGAACTGATCAGTGGCCTGGCATTGACGATGCTTGCGTGGACCGTAGCGGACATTCGCTACAAGTTCAGGATCGAAACAGCGGCCTTGGACGTAACCCGACTTTCAATAGGTGCCATGTTTGCGCTTGGTTTCATGACGCTGCTGACAGACTACTGGCGTGCCTCTGGTGGATGGGTGCCGGTTGGCGATGTACTGAGCCATGAAGGCTGGCAGTTTATGCTAGGGCTACTATTCCTTCTCTTGCTCTTCAACTGGCTGGCACTTGCCTTGGTTGCACCACCCGCTTTCAACCCACGTAATGCTGCAAGGCTGACACATCATGTTGAAGAGCTCCTGCTTCGCGGCTCCACCTCTGAGCTAGCCATCGTCGCAGACGAACTCGTCAGGTCAGCACCCAACATAGTTCGACACGCCTCCGAGAATCCCGACGCACAGACATTTGGCAATACCGAACGGTGTGCGAACACCCTGCTATTCGCTATCGCCAGCCCTAGATTTTGCAATGCCGTTATCGAGTTCGCGCCCCAGTTGATTCCCGCCATATTCGAGGCAATGAGCCAACAACGAAAATACCGAATTTTCATCGGGATCTTTGCACAGAACATACTCGCCAGTGCCATCAACCACCGGAATTCCTTTGCGTATACCGAGCAGGATTTTCATCGCCATGGTCTCCTGGCCCTGAGGCGAACGATCACCACAGCGATGTTTGGAGATTCACATATTGTCAGGGCCGTCGACACGCTGCTTGACGTCTCCCCGTCAAAAAGCGCCCCTTGGGAGGTGGAACAGTGGCGCGCCTATTGCCATTGCCTCATTGAGGCGTTCGAGAGTCACTTGTCCGGCGCTAAGTCCGATCGCCCAAATACCTTGCGTCATGCCTACCGCAACCTGGAAATGGCATATGCCGATCTGTCCAGAGATCTCCAGTTGGAACATCTGAGCTTCCGCGACGACCTCTATAAACGATTGGAAACGATCAACGAACTGATAAAGAACATGGCCACGCTTGTTGAGCGGAAAAAAAGGGCCGGCGACCTTCAGGTTCTTCATGTTATTGATGATGTGACCGGGCTCATAAAGCGTCTGTTCAAAGCGGCGGCATCAGTACAAAAGCCCTATCGCGTAGCGACAAAAATCCAACGCGAACTACTGTGGGAAAACCTGCTGCATGCCAGTGAGTTCAGGAATTACATCGCA
This sequence comes from Pseudomonas sp. TWI923, assembly GCF_039673365.1. Taxonomy (NCBI): domain Bacteria; kingdom Pseudomonadati; phylum Pseudomonadota; class Gammaproteobacteria; order Pseudomonadales; family Pseudomonadaceae; genus Pseudomonas; species Pseudomonas sp. TWI923. The sequence continues at coordinate 52,643 of NZ_JBDJLM010000024.1, forward strand.
GAGCAAAGCGTGTACCCCAACGAGACCGGTAAGTACATACAGGACAACGTCCACCAGTGGTTACGCAGCTCGATAACCTCTTGCAAAGACCTGGACAGCTACCGTTTGCTCGGACTCTGCCTCGCCACACTCGGCTTCTACCCACCCGAAGAAGGAGACGAGTACGGTGCAACGTGGGGTGAGTTTCACAGGTGGTTGATTTGCTGGACCAAACAGAACATCGGCAGGCAGCTCAAGCATCACTCACGCATGCGCAACTACTGCTTTGTCGAAGGCATGACGTACGAAGAGCAGAATAATCGTTTGGTCCTCCAGTTACCGCCAACCGAGTTCGGACCGAGTGCGCCTATCTACCTTGATGTGAACCCGCCTGGCTGACAGGCATGCGGGCTTTCGAGCAATGCGCTTGAGGTGAGAGCAGACCGTCTGCAGGACGCGGCGCTTTCGCCACTTTCAAATTTCGTGCCCAGCCTACGGTGTCAATTCCGCTCACAATTCCTGCACAAGCGCAACGCGACGGCCTGAGGCCGCCGCGTTATTGCTTGCCTTTACTTTAGATCGAAACGGTCCAGCTCCATTACCTTGGACCAGGCCGCGACGAAGTCCTTGACGAACTTGTCCTGGCCATCGCTGCTGCCATACACCTCGCTCAAGGCGCGCAGCTGGGCATGTGAGCCGAACACCAGGTCAACCCGGCTGGCAGTCCATTTCACGGCGCCGGTCTTGCGATCACGGCCTTCGAAACGCTCGTTGTCCGCCGAGGTCGGCTTCCACTCCACGCCCATGTCCAGCAGGTTGCGGAAGAAGTCGTTGCTCAGCACCCCGGGCTTGTCGGTGAACACCCCGTCCTTGCTGCCGCCATGGTTGGCGCCGAGCACGCGCAGGCCGCCAATCAGCACGGTCAGTTCGGGCGCGGTGAGGGTCAGCAACTGGGCCTTGTCCAGCAGCAGTTTCTCGGCCTTGACGCTGTAGCGGTCCTTGCTGAAGTTACGGAAGCCATCGGCAAGCGGTTCGAGTACGGCGAACGACTCGACGTCGGTCTGCTCCTGCGAGGCATCCACACGCCCCGGGCGGAACGGCACGCTGATGCCGGAGGCTTTCTCCACGGCCGCATTGCCGGCCAGCACGATCAGGTCGGCCAGGGAGATCTTGTTGCCGCCCTCGCTGCGGATTTTCTCCAGCGCCGCAAGCACCTTGTCCACGCCCTGGTTGGCTTTCCAGTCCTTCTGCGGTGCCAGGCGCAGGCGCGCACCGTTGGCGCCACCGCGCTTGTCCGAACCACGGAAGGTCGAAGCCGAGGCCCAGGCGGCGGACACCAGTTCGCCGACGCTCAGCCCGGAAGCCAGCACCTTGGCCTTGAGCGCGGCGATATCGGCTTCGCTGGGCTGTGGGCCGGCCTTGGGCAGCGGGTCTTGCCACAGCAGCTCTTCGTTGGGCATCTCCGGGCCGAGGTAACGCGCCAGGGGGCCCATGTCGCGGTGGATCAGCTTGTACCAGGCGCGGGCGAAGGCGTCGGCGAGCTGGTCGGGGTTGTCCTTGAAGCGCCGGGCGATGGGTTCGTAGATCGGGTCGAAGCGCAGCGCAAGGTCGGAGGTGAGCATCGAGGGCGCGCGCCGTTTGGCGGGGTCGTGGGCATCCGGCACCGTGTTGGCGCCCTTGCCATCCTTCGGTCGCCATTGGTGGGCGCCGGCCGGGCTCTTGGTCAGTTCCCAGTCGAAGTTGAACAGGTTGTTCAGGTATTCGTTGCTCCACTGGGTCGGGGTGGAGGTCCAGGTCACTTCCAGGCCACTGGTAATGGTGTCGCCACCCTTGCCGGTGCCGAACTTGTTGCTCCAGCCCAGGCCTTGCAGTTCCAGCCCGGCGGCTTCCGGTTCAGGCCCGACATTGTCGGCGGGGCCGGCGCCATGGGTCTTGCCGAAGGCGTGGCCGCCGGCGATCAGCGCCACGGTTTCTTCATCGTTCATGGCCATGCGGCCGAAGGTCTCGCGGATATCCTTGCCGGAAGCGACCGGGTCGGGGTTGCCTTCCGGGCCTTCCGGGTTGACGTAGATCAGGCCCATCTGCACAGCCGCCAGCGGATTTTCCAGGTTGCGCTCGGCCGACAGGTCGCGATTCTGCTCCTCGCCATGCTTGGCCGGCTCGGCCACCAGGTCGCCCTGCCCTGGCGGCTGGGCCTTGACCTGTTCCTTGCCATAGCGGGTATCGCCCCCCAGCCAGACCTTTTCCGAACCCCAGTACACGTCTTCATCCGGCTCCCACACATCGGCGCGCCCGCCGGAGAAACCGAAGGTTTTAAAGCCCATGGATTCCAGGGCGACATTGCCGGTGAGCACGATCAGGTCGGCCCAGGAGATCTTGTTGCCGTACTTCTGCTTGATCGGCCACAGCAGGCGCCGGGCCTTGTCCAGGCTGACGTTGTCCGGCCAGCTGTTGAGCGGGGCGAAGCGTTGCTGGCCGGAGCCGGCGCCACCACGGCCATCGCCGATGCGGTAGGTGCCGGCGCTGTGCCAGGCCATGCGGATGAACAGCGGGCCATAGTGGCCGAAGTCGGCGGGCCACCAGTCCTGGGAGTCGGTCATCAAGGCGGTCAGGTCCCTTTTCAGGGCCTGGAAGTCGAGGCTCTTGAACGCCTTGGCGTAGTCGAAGTCCGGGTCGGGGCTGGACTTGGACGAGTGTTGATGGAGGATCCTGAGGTTGAGCTGGTCAGGCCACCAGTCTCGGTTGCTGGTGCCACCACCAGCGGTTTGATGGAACGGGCATTTCGATTCGTTCGACATCTGCTTCTACCTTTGGGTCGGGTCGTTTCAGATTCCGGGCGCGTTTCCAGACGCAATGCCAGGTGTTCGATCAGCCGAGCCAAGGGCTCGTGCCTACCCCTCATCAGGTGTGGTCGGTCTTCGCCGACATGGGCTCGCTGGGTGGCGTGAAGGCGCTGGCAAGGGGGTTGCCGACGGCCACGCGGGCACCCGCCGCGACGGCTTTTCGCGGGGCCACGGGAAAGACTAGCCGAGCTTGGGCAGAGGTCTAATAGAAGCGCTATTGAGGGCTGATAGCGTGGCTCTGTCAGGGCCGGTGGCGGGGCAAATCGGCGCATGCCAAGCGGCACGAACTGTGCTTGAATCTGCCATTTCCCCGCGCCCAAGGCCCTCCGAATGAATCGCAACGACCTGCGCCGCGTCGACATGAACCTGTTGGTGGTGTTCGAGGCATTGATGATCGAACGCAACCTCACCCGCGTCGGCGAAAAGCTGTTCATCACCCAGCCCACCGTCAGCGCCGCCCTCGCCCGCCTGCGCGACCTGTTCGACGACCAATTGCTGATTCGCAATGGCCGAGCCATGGAGCCCACGCCACGGGCCATGCAGATCTTCAATGAACTGGGCCCGGCGATGGACGTGATCTCGGCGGCGATCAGCCGGGCCAAGGCGTTCGACCCGGCCAACAGCTGCAACGTGTTCCGCCTGGGGCTGTCGGACGACGCCGAGTTCGGCCTGTTCCCGGCCTTGCTCGAAGCGCTGCGCGAGGAGGCGCCGCAGATCAGCGTGGTGGTACGCCGGGCCAATTTCCTGCTGATGCCGGGCCTGCTGGCCTCGGGCGAGATTTCGGTGGGGGTCAGCTACACCACCGACCTGCCGGCCAACGCCAAGCGCCGCAAACTGCGCGATATCGGCGTGCGGGTGCTGCGTGCCGACGATCGCCCCGGCCCCCTGACCTTGGACGAATATTGCGCGCGCCCCCATGTGATGGTGTCGTTCTCCGGCGACATGAGTGGCAACATCGACCTGGACCTGGCGCGCATCGGCCGCTGCCGCAAGGTGGTGCTGGCGGTACCGCAGTTCGGCAGCCTGCGCGCGCTGCTGCGCAACACCGAGATGATCGCCACGGTGCCTGACTACGCGGCCTGCGCCCTGGCCGACGACGGCAGGCTGCGCGCCGACCCGGCGCCGTTCGAGATCAGCGAGGCCGAACTGTCGATGGCCTGGAGCAGCGCCCACGACAACGACCCGGCCGAGCGCTGGCTGCGTGAGCGGATCCTGCAGTTCATGGGCCGCCCAAGCTGAACCATCAACTTCGTCGATAGCCACCATGCCTGCCATCAAGTTCCGTTGATGGCAGGCCGCCGGGAGAATGGCCCAATTCGCACATCGACAAGGCCTCCCCCATGAAAACCGGCATGATCGCTGCCCTGCTAGCCCTGCTCGCCACCCTCACCGGTTGTGCCAGCCCAGCCAACCAGCCCGGCGCGCAACCCTATGGGCATTTTTATTCAGCCACCGAGCTGTCCAGCGTCACCCTGGGCCACGGCCAGCACGTGGCCGTCCTGCTCGGGCGCAACGCCGCAGCAACGCTCGACTACCTGCAACGCCACCGCGACCAGGCCGTGTCGGGCACAGCCAAGGGCACGCCGGTGGCGACCCTGAGCGGTAGCCAGGCTTATGGCTGGCTGGCGCAGTCCCTGGCCCAGGAATTTGCCGAAGTGACCTTCTATGAAGACCTCGATACCCTGCTGGCCGACCGCCCGGACGTGATCGTGCTGCTCGATGCCCGGAGCAAACTGGCCAGCGCTGGTAGTGAAGATATCCAGGCCAGCGTGGTGGCACGGTTCTTCGATGGCCAACTGACCTATATCGGCCGGGCCGAAGGGGTGGCCCGCAAGCAGGCCGAGGGTGTGGACCTGGTGCGCCAACTGGATGAAGAGCGGGCGGTGCAGGCCGATGCGCTGAAGCAGTTCGATGCATCGCTCAAGGTGTTGTTGCGCGGGGCGGTGTGATCAGGTCAGCCAATAACCCACGTCAAATTGTCATGATTGCTTTCGCTCACTCCATAAGCACGACCACCAACATGAACCACGAGAATCCAACGATAAGCAGGGTTGAAGCTATATTCAGACGCTTCTTGAGCCGCCGCGGAAACTTTTCATAGTCGGTGATATCCAGCGCTCCTTTTCTGATGCAGTGATCAGGGCAGAAAATCATGCCAGCTATGCCACACACTAACGACATACGAGAATAAAATCCGTTGCGCCCCCATAAGTTTACTAGCCATGGAACTCCGGGGCTTTTCTCCAGCGATCTAAGGAGTGTCTGGAAATCACGCGAACATGCCAACTGGGCATGCAGGGCCACGCCCGAGAGCCCAATCAGAAGCGGTGTGATCATAAGCGCCATACCCCAACCGCTACGCCAAAACTCACTCATTCTCTATGTACTCGTAGATAACCTCACCAAGCATCTCCCCTCCTCTCATTCCACCCATGCTACCTGCCAGCGAGCCGGCGCCGACCATCACGAGACTGCACGCGGTGGCACTGACTGGCCCTAAACCCAGGCAGACAACCAGAGCACCACTCTTCCCGAGCGCACCGCCCAACACCCCTCCGCTGAGGCCGACCGCAAAACTCCCCGCCTCGGTAAAGCGAATCTTTTTGCAGGCCTCTGTCTCATTGGCACGACAGGCCTCCTTGATTTTCAGAAAAGATGATGCTCCGCCAATCACAATACCCGCACGCCCTCCATTTTTCAGGTAACGAGACAGTCTCGCCAGTTTATCCAGGTGTGTGGCGTACCCTGGAATAGCCCCTGGCGCACCCGCTTTGCTCCAGTGATGGATCAGACTTTTGCTGGATATGCCCAAGCCTCGCCGCAGGCTTTCATGGCTGCCCAAATCCATATGTTTGTTGAGGAAGCTCATCTTCAACTGCGCATCCAGTTGCTGGAAGAGTTTTTTGCGCTGATTGAAAAACGCCGGACTCTTCAAATGGCCGTGCTCGAGAAACTGCTGTTGATGCAGTTTTTCTATGTAACGCAAGGTGGCTTGCAATTCTTCGAGCGACTTGGTCATCATCGCTTGAGCAACGCCCATCGATAGGCTCACATCACTGAGCAAGCTTGCGATCTCAGCGTGATTACGCATCATGAAGTTCGCTTGGTCATGGCCCAAATCGGCCAATGCCTCCCGTGCCCGCTCGGCCGCTGCCATCAAATGGGCCTCTTCGCGGGTACAGGCATGCCCGTTACTCGGGTCGCCGATCACGAATATCTCGCCCGCTTTGAAACCTTGATTGAAGGTCGGATTCAACCGCTGCAGACGGGCCACGGGCACTGACCCATGCTTGTCGAACAGCTTCATGAGCAGTTGAGGGAACGAAGTGCCGTGCTGCACGATATGAAAGCCGGGCTCCAGTCCATCAGGAACCGTTGAGACAGCATGGGCCGCCACGTTACTCATGGGGTGTCGAGGCTGATGTGCGGACGCCATGTGCGGGCTAGCTGCAACGGTTCGTGGTGACGGAACTGTATGTGCAGCAACCCTTTGGTCCAAGGGGGCGAGGACATGGTTACTGCCTGGCGTACACCCGCATTCCACTGGGGTGCCGTCGACTGCGGCGGGGATGCCATCCTGACACCAGCGTGATTCGCCGTCGATGATCTTGCCTTCCTTGCCGCACCGTGGGCAAGGGGTAGTTTTGTCGCCTTCGAGCAGCCAACGGCGACCATAGGTGGTGCCCCGGGCTTGGGTGGCAAGGCAAGTGGCGCCGGTGCTGGTGAGGTCTCCGTCCAGACCCTGGCCTTTGCCGAGGATGTTCATGCGCTGACTCATGGTGCTGCGTCCTTGGGAATGAAAGCCCGCACGCTAGCAACATGAAGTGGTCTATTCTCGGCCGCCGATTAGCTTGAGAAAGGTCCTACGAAACTTAGAGATTTGGATGGCAAATATCACTAGATGCGATCTCAAGTAGTGCATACCAGCAGCTTAGGGGCCTGCTCATTCAAACCGCTGACGACTCGGTATTGATCTGAGGTCTAGGCCCCTGGCCTATCGAATCTTGCTCTTGTCAGCGCATCACAACAGCCTGCAAACCTGACCACAACCGCTGCACATGCTCGCGCTCGGTCGGCAGCGCGCCCACCGACACCCGCACCATCCAGCGGCCGTTCAGGGTGGCCGGGGTGACATAGGCATCGCCCGATGCGTTCAACCGGTCGGCCCAGCCACGGGTATGCGCATCCAGTGCGTCGCCCGCCAGCCCCGCCGGGCAGTGGCGGATGCACAGGGTCTGCAATTGCACCGGCGCCAGCAGTTCCCATTCAGCCGAGGCTTCGACCTGTTCCGCTAGCCAGCGGGCATTGTCCAGGTCGCGGCGCAGGCGTTGCTGCAGGGCCTCGACGCCTTCGCTGCGCAGCATGAACCACAGCTTCAGCGCGCGGAACCGGCGGCCCAACGGGATGCCCCAGTCGCGCAGGTTCTTCACCTCGCCATCGACCGCCGACTGCAGGTAGCTGGGGTTGGTGCTCATCACCCGGATCAGGTGCTGCGGGTCACGGACATAGTAGATGGAGCAGTCGAAGGCCACGCCCAGCCACTTGTGCGCGTTGACCACCACCGAGTCGGCCAGCTCGATGCCGTCCCACATCCAGCGGCATTCGGGGAGGATCATCGCCGAGCCGGCCATGGCCGAGTCGACATGCAGCCACAGGCCTTGGGCCTGGGCGATCTCGCCGATCGGGCGCAGTGGGTCGAGCGCGGTGGTGGTGGTGGTGCCGGTGGTGGCGACCACGGCACAGGGCTGGTTGCCGGCAGCAATGTCCTTTTCGATGGCCTCGCGCAGCGCCTCCGGGCGCATGGCGAACTGCTCGTCGGTGGCGATCAGGCGAATGTTGTCGCGGCCGAAACCGGCCAGCAGCGCGGCCTTGTCCACCGAACTGTGGGCGTGGGCGCTGACGTAGACGATCAGCGGTTTGGCCTGGGCCTGCAGGCCGCCGCGCACCTGGGCATGGTCGGTGGCGCGCTCGCGGGCGCAGATCAACGCCACCAGGGTGCTGGTGGAGGCGGTGTCCTGGATCACCCCGCTCCACTGGCTGGACAGTCCCAGCAGCTGGCGCAACCAGTCCAGGGTGGTCTCTTCCAGCTCGCTCAGGGCTGGGCTGGACTGCCAGGACAGGCCGAGCACGCCCAGGCCGGTACTGAGGAAGTCACCCAGCACCGACGACAGGGTGCCGTTGGAGGGGAAGTAGCCGTAGAAGTCCGGGTGCTGCCAATGGGACAGGCCGGGCATCAGCAGTTGGTCGACGTCCTTGAGGATGGCGGCGAAGGGCTCGGCCTGCTGCGGTGCGGTAGCCGGCAAGGCGGCTTTGAGGTAGCCGGGCTCGACCTGGGCCATCACCGGGCGTTCGGCCACGGTCTGGCGGTAGTCGGCGATCAGGTCGATCAGTTGGTGGCCGTGTTGGCGGAATTGTTCGGGGGTCACAGGCGGGCTCCTTGGCTGCTGGCTTTGGCTGCCTGTTCCGGCCTCATCGCTGGCAAGCCAGCTCCCACAGGTATTGGCTCGAGCCTTGTGGGAGCTGGCTTGCCAGCGATAAGGCCGGCGCAGACAACACAATGCCGACCAGTCTAGGCCGCCATGGCCTCACGAATAACCCCGCTTCGCGCATAGCTCCTATGGCAAAGGCGCATGCCCGCCCTGCACGCCGAACTGCGACTGGCGCCAGAGCTCGAACACCCGGTTACGCAGCCAGCGGTGCTCGGCCGAGGCCTGCAGGCGCTGGTGCCACACCACCCAGTAGCGCTGGGTATGCTCGACGAAGCCCAAGGGCCGCCAGGCCAGGCCATGCAGGCGGGCCAGCTGGCGGGCGATATGCTCGGGCACCGTGGCCAGCGCCTGGCCGTTGCCGATCACCGGCACCATGGCACTGAAGAACGGCACCTCCAGGCTGATCCGCCGCTGCAAGCCCTGGGCCCGCAGGTGGCGGTCGATGAAGCTGTCCTTGTCGCCGCCGCCGGACACCCGCACGTGCTTGCAGGCCAGGTAGTCGTCCTGGCTCAGTACGGCCTGCGCGGTGAGCGGGTGATCATGGCGCATCAGGCACACCGCGCGGTCCTCGCCGAGCAGGCGGCCGTGAAGGTTGGGCGGCGATTCGTCGAACAGCGTGGTGGCCAGGTCGATCTCGCCACTGGCGAGCAAGGCGTACTGCCCGGCCTGCCAGGTGCGGTATTCCAGCGACACCCCCGGCGCCTCCTGCTCGAGCGCCGCCACCAACTGCGGCAGCATGTGTTCGGCCACGTAGTCCGAGGCCGCCAGGCAGAAGCGTCGCTCGCAGCGGGCCGGGTCGAAGGCCGCCGGTTGGCGCAGGGCATTGAGTTCTTCGAGCACCTGACGCAGCGGCTCCACCAGCGCCTCGGCGTGCTCGCTGAGCACGTAGCCACGGCCCTGGCGCACCAGCAGCGGGTCGTCGAAGGCTTCGCGCAGGTGCGCCAACTGGCGGCTCAGTGCGGGCTGGCTGCAGCCCAGGCGCTCGGCGGCATGGCTGAGGTTTTTCAGCTGCAAGAGGCAGTCGAGGGTGCGCAGGTGGGCGAGGCTGAGGGAGGCGAAGGTGGGGTGCATCGGGGTTCGGCTCCGGGTCGCGGCGAGGGCGTTGCCCTCGTATCGCGACACAAGGCCGCTCCTACAGGAAATCGTGGACTCCTGTAGGAGCGGCCTTGTGTCGCGAATGGGCCGCAAAGCGGCCCCAGTTTTACAGATCAGTCAGTCAGGCCGACATAGACGTTCTGCACGTCTTCGTTCTCGTCGATCGCTTCGAGGAACGCTTCGACCTCGGCCAGCGCTTCGGCGCTCAGGCTGGCGGCGCTTACCGGGTTCTTCGGGGTGTAGCCGATCTTCGCCGAAGTGACGGTGAAACCGTGCTCAGGCAGGGCCTTTTGCACGGCGTCGAGGTCGGTGGTGTCGGTGATGAACAGGGTCGAACCCTCTTCCTCACCGTCCTCGAAGTCCTGGGCGCCGGCTTCGATGGCCGCCATTTCCGGGTCGGCGTCGCCTTCCGGGGTGGCCTCGATCAGGCCGACGTGGTTGAAGTCCCAGGCCACCGAGCCGCTGGCACCGAGTTGGCCCTTGCGGAACAGCACGCGGATCTGGGCCACGGTACGGTTGACGTTGTCGGTCAGGCACTCGACGATCAACGGCACCTGGTGCGGGGCGAAGCCTTCGTAGCTGACCGCATGGTACTGCACGGCCTCGCCGTCCAGGCCGGCGCCTTTCTTGATCGCGCGCTCCAGGGTCTCACGGGTCATCGAGGCTTTCTTGGCCTGGACGATGGCCAGGCGCAGGCGCGGGTTCATGTCCGGGTCGGCGCCGGATTTGGCGGCGATCTGGATCTCCTTGGCCAGCTTGCCCATGATCTTGCCCTTGGCGTTGGCCGCGGTCTCTCTATGCTTGGCTTTCCACTGTGCGCCCATTTCAACTCTCTTGTTTCAAGGGCCGGTTCAGGAAGCGACCGGCCAAAAGTGGGGAGAGTTTATACGCCCAAACGCTGTGGATCGACAAGAAATCGCATCTGCTTCTTCGCGGGTAAACCCGCTCCCACAGTACCTGCGAAAGGCCCTAATCTGCATTAGCCTTTGTCGGCCTTGCCCGCCGCCGCCGCGAATTTGGCCAGCCGTACATCCAGCCGCCGCGGCCTGGCGCCGCGGTCCTCGGCGTGCTCTTTGCGCCGGATGGCATTGCGCACCATCAGCGAGCCCAGGTAGCGAATCGGCTCCGGCGGGAACTGCCCCAGCGGCCCCTTGATCAACGGCGAGCGGGTCCAGGGGTTGTCCAGGCCCAGGGCCAGGGACGACAGTATCTGCCCGCCCATGTGGCACGGCCCTACCCCGCTGCCCGAATAGCCGAAGCCATAGAACACGTTGCCCTGCCCATCGAGCCGGCCAAAGAACGGCAGGCCGGTGACAGAGCGGTCGGAAGGCCCGTTCCAGCTCGCCGCCAGCGGCACCTCGGCCAGGGCCGGGAAGAAATCGGCCAGGCTCTCGCGCAACAGCGGCTGGTACGGCGATGGCTGGTCGAACACCGGCAACATGCGCCCGCCATAGGCGAAGGTATTGCCGCCCTTGCCAAGCATCAGCCGACCATCGGAAGTGTTGTGGTAGTAGTGCACGAAGATTCGCGAGTCGAGCACGCAGACGCCGCTGTCCAGGCCGATCTGACGCAACAGATCCGGGCACGGCTCGGTGATCACCATGTCGCTGGAAATGATCGCCACGCTGCGCTCGAACTGCGGGAAGGCCCGGGCCATCCAGGCGTTGAGGCCCAGTACCACACGGTCAGCACGGATGGTGCCGGTGCGAGTACGCACCTGCGCCGGGGCCCCGTGCTCCAGCCCGGTCATCGCCGTGCCCTCGTGGATGCGCACGCCGCGCTGCAGGGCGACCCGGCGCAAGCCGCGCACCAACCGCCCGGGCTGCACGGTGGCGGCGGCCGGTGAGTACCAGCCCTCCAGGTGGCGCTCGGAGCCCGCCAGGCGCTGCAACTGCGCAAGCTCAAGGCGCTGGAACGAGTTGATACCGCGCCGTTCCAGCGCCGCGATCACCGCGTCGGTGCCACCGACCTGGGCCGGGTTGGTGGCGGTGTACAGGGTGCCGTCCATGCGGAAATCGCAGCGGATGCCGTTGTCGGCGCAGAACGCGCCGATGGCCGCGATGCTGCGTTCCGACTCGCTGACCAGGCGCACCGCCTCCTGCCCCCCGAACAGACGCTCCAGGGTGAAGTACTTGGCTGACCAGGACAGCGCACAACCACCATTGCGCCCGCTGGCCCCGGCACCGCAGATATCCGCCTCGATCAGCAGCACATCCAGCTGCGGCGCCTGTTCCTTGATCATCAACGCGGTCCACAGCCCGGTGTAGCCGCCGCCGACGATGCACACATCGCAGCGTGCGTCGCCCTGCAAGGGGGGGCATGGGGCCTCGTCTTCCTGGTCCAGCGCCTGTTGCAGCCAGAACGGTCTCATCGCTTTGCTTTCCTTCAAGTACGCAGTGGCTTGATCGCCATGCTGGTGTTGGGGGCCACGTCATTGGCCGCAGTGGTGCTGGCCGGGCGGCTGTTCCAGTGCGGGATCAGCACCAGGGCGGAGAACAGCGCGGTGCCGGCGAAGACGATGAACACCGTGACGCTGTCGAAATACCCCGGCAGCAGGCCGCCGAGCACCGCGCCCACCGAACCGCAGCCGTTGACGAAGCCTGCGGCGGTGGCGCCGGCCTTGGCCGTACCGAAGTCGATGGCCGCCGCGCCGCTGATCATCGAGTCGGGGCCATACAGGGTCAGGCCCATGACGAACAGCAAGGCCACCACCAGCACCACGCTGCCGCTGTGCATGGCCGCCATGAAGCCGGCCAGGGCCATGGTCAGCAGCAGCAGGCTGATCACGCAGGCCGGCATGCGCCGGGCACCGAACAACTTGTCCGAGGCCAGGCCGATGATGATCGGGCCAAGCAACCCGGCCAGCTCGAAGGCGGTGGGGATGATCGCCGCGCCGATCTTGCCCACCGAGGGCATCTGTTCGAAGACGATCACCGGGCCCCACAGCAGGATGGCGTAGCGCGCCGGCTTCAACATGAAGTAGGCCAGGCCCAGGGTGAGCACCGTGCGGTTGCGCAGGATCTCCCGCAGCGGCGCCCAGACGCTGCACAGGTTGCCCCCCGGCGCCATGCTTTGCGGCTCTGGCTCAACCGCCGGCAGGCCGACGTCTTCGGGCTTGTTGCGCTGGAAGATGAAGAACAGCACGGCCACCAGAGCCACCACCACGGCGCTGGAGAAGAATGCCGCGTGCCAGGTACCGACCAGGGTGTAGGCCCACCAGCCGGCGAACGGCGAAGCCACCAGGCCGCCGAAGGCGTAGCACGAGCTCCACAACCCCAGCACCCGCCCGCGCTGGGAGGCCGGGAAGAAGCTGCCGATGTTCTTGCACAGCCCGGCCCAGCCGGTGGACTGGGCCAGGCCCTGGATCAGCATGCAGGTGGCGAAGATCGGGAAGGTCGCGTAGCTGCCCATCACCACCGCCGCGGCTGCCGAGATCAGCAGCCCGCCGAGCACCACCACGCGCGGGCCGAAACGGTCGGCGAGCATGCCCCAGGTGAACTGACCCACGGCGTAGGCAGCCAGGTAGATGGCGTCGAGGTTGGCCATGGCGGCCTTGTCGAGCATGAAAGTCGGGTCTTCGCCGATGCCGAGCTTGGCCACCGAGAAGGCTTTGCGGGTGAAGTAGAAGGCGGCGTAAGCCAGCCAGGTGATCGCGAAGATCTGCATGCGCCAACGCTTGATGGCGCCCAGGGATTGATTCATTTGACTCTGACCTCTTGCGTGAGTGTGCCGGCAGAATGTGAAGAAACGCCTGTCTTGTTGTTGTGGTGCGCACTGCGTGACGGAGGGACGTCACTTGGTCAGATGGCGGCAGCGGTCTGGCGTGACCGGGGCGAGGCCATGGCCCGGCGGCACCGCTTGTGGCGATGGCGTCGGGTTGAAACACATGGAAACAGCTGCTGACTGATAAATAAAATCGATTTATCGTATTTCACTCATAAGCCCAGCTTGTAAGCGGAGTGCTCGATGTCGGTTTCCCACGCTCAACTCAAAGCCTTTCATGCGGTCGCCGAACAAGGCAGCTTCACCCGCGCGGCGCAGAAGCTGTTCCTGACCCAGCCGGCGGTGTCCGACCAGGTGCGCAAGCTGGAGGAGCGTTACGGTGTGCTGCTGTTCCAGCGCAACAAGCGTTCGGTGCAGTTGACCGACCTGGGCGAGCGCCTGCTGGGGGTGACCCAGCGGCTGTTCGCCTGCGAGGCCGAGGCCGTTGAGTTGCTGCAGGACTCGCGCGCCCTGCACACCGGCAGCCTGACGCTGGCGGTGGATGCGCCGGTGCATGTGCTGCCGCAGATCGCCCGGTTCTGCCAGCGCTACCCGGGGATCCAGGTGAAGATCGAGACGGGCAATACCGATGAGTCGCTGGCCCGGCTGTTCAGCTACCAGGCTGACCTGGCCCTGTTGGGGCGCGATGTCGACGATGAGCGTCTGTTTTGCGTGCCGATGCGGCGTGACCCGATGGTGGCGTTCGTGTCGCACCAGCATCCATGGGCCAGCCGGGGGTCGATCAGCCTGGCGGACTTGGATGACACGCCGTTGGTGCTGCGTGAGCCTGGGTCGGTGACGCGGCAGACGCTGGAGGAGGAAATGCAGCGGGCGGGGTTGCGGATTCGTTCGGCAATCCAGGTGGAGGGGCGTGAGGCGGCGCGGGAGGCGGTGGTGGTGGGGATTGGGGTTGGGGTGGTTTCGGCGGCGGAGTTTGGGGCTGATGCGCGGGTGTGTGCGTTGCCGATTGTCGATTGTCAGCGGCATTTGACGGAGACGCTGGTGTGTTTGAGCGAGCAGCGGACTCGGCGGGTGGTGGCGACGTTTTTGGAGATGGTGCGGGAGGGGGGGTGAGGTTTTTGGCTTCGGCTTCGGCTTCGGCTTCGGCTTCGGCTTCGGCCTTCAGAGTGTATGTTTTGATAGATGTATGCGCATTCGGCGGCGATGTCGACTTTTAGTCGGGACTGTCAGTTTTTTTGTGTTCGGGCCGGTAATGGCCTGCCGCTAGGCAGGCCCTGATTTTCACCAGGTCGGCCTGATGAACCGATCTCCGTACAAAATCGCAAATT
>NZ_JBDJLM010000025.1:0-65842 GCF_039673365.1 Pseudomonas sp. TWI923
TGCATCGCCGATGGTAGTGTGGGGTTTCCCCATGTGAGAGTAGGTCATCGTCAAGATTCATTTCGCAAAACCCCTATCTGCGCATGCAGGTAGGGGTTTTGTCTTTTCCGGCTTTTAATTCTTCCAACCTCGGTTCAAGGCAAAGGTCTTTTGCGCCTCCGATGTGAGGAGCACCTGCGGGAGCGGGCTTGCCCCGCGATAGCTCTGGCCAGGCACTGCTCAGGCAGTGAGGCTGGCTGGGTTGGCGTCATCGCGGGGCAAGCCCGCTCCCACGCTCTAGGTATAAGGCGTTGGTGCTGCGTATGGCGGCAGTGGCCAACAAAGCGTCCAGGAGCCTCATATAGGGCCGTTTAGAGCTTTACCACCCGTACCGCAGCATGTTGCCCTGATAGCCCAATTGCGGGGCTGGCGTGGCTACCATGCTCTATGCGTACACGTCCTGTTCACTATCGCCATTACCGAAACCGAACCGCTAATGCAGGCAGTCCAGTCGGTCGTCGCGTTTTCCCCCTGGTCAGTGCTTGACCTGCAGTTTGCTCAATGCCAACTCCGCTAATTGACGGGTGGCTTCGATCTCTTGGGTGGTTGTCAGCGACAGGCCTCGGTCCAAGGGCGTGACTTGGGCCGGGGTGTGCAGGTGGATGATGGAGAGGGCGCAGAAGAGCCTCTCCGAGATCTGGACCAGGAGGTCTTCAAGGGAGTGGAACTTCTCAGGGGAAAGCGGTGGGTCGGGGACAATCTTCAACATGGGGTAATCCTTACTGAAGAGCTATCCACCATTGCTGTCAAACAAGTGGGTGGCAGCGTACGTGGGTTGACAGACCGGTCAGTAAGGAAAACCCGGCGCACTCGAAAGTGCCCCACGTACAGCCGCCATGAAAGGCGAAGCCATGCGAGTTTATTACTGAGTCAGCCTGTCAAAGCTGATCGTTGATTTAGCAACGACCGGCCGAGACTAGGGTCCGACCCAGACCACCGCAATGGCTTGAAAGGGGTTTGGAGTATGTTTGGGAAATGGACTACATGGAATGGGGAAAGTCTTAAAGACTTGGGTGCAAGATTGAATCAGTGAAGCGGGCTTCACTGTCGTGGCGCATCGCTGGCAAGCCAGC
Source organism: Pseudomonas sp. TWI923 (assembly GCF_039673365.1). Classification (NCBI taxonomy): domain Bacteria; kingdom Pseudomonadati; phylum Pseudomonadota; class Gammaproteobacteria; order Pseudomonadales; family Pseudomonadaceae; genus Pseudomonas; species Pseudomonas sp. TWI923. The sequence continues at coordinate 1,113 of NZ_JBDJLM010000025.1, forward strand.
TCCCACAATGGACGGCGCAGGGTTCAGGCATGGCGCATACCTGTGGGAGCCGGCTTGCCGGCGATGAAGCCAGTACGGTCAGCCCAACTTTCCCCGATTCCCAGGCACAAAAAAACCGACCATAAGGTCGGTTTTTTCTGGATTTTGGTGCCCCGAGGGAGACTCGAACTCCCACTCCTTTCGAAAACGGATTTTGAATCCGCCGCGTCTACCAATTCCGCCATCAGGGCTTGTCGCGGCGCAGTATAGAGAGGCGCATGAGGTCGGTCAATCGTCTTTCATGGTCAATTTTCATGCATTGGGCTAAACTTCCCGGCCCTGTCGAACCGAACATCATCATGCGCGTCGCCGATTTTTCTTTCGAACTCCCAGACTCCCTCATCGCCCGCCACCCGTTGGCCGAGCGTCACGGCAGCCGCCTGCTCGTGCTCGACGGTCAAAGCGGCGCGCTGGCCCACCAGCAATTCACCGACCTGCTCGACTACCTGCGCCCCGGCGACCTGATGGTGTTCAACAACACCCGGGTTATTCCTGCACGGCTGTTCGGCCAGAAAGCCTCCGGCGGCAAGCTGGAAGTGCTGGTCGAGCGCGTGCTGGACAGCCACCGCGTGCTGGCCCATGTGCGCGCCAGCAAGGCGCCGAAAGAAGGCGCGGTGATCCTCATTGATGGCGGTGGCGAGGCCGAGATGGTCGCGCGCCACGATACCCTGTTCGAGCTGCGCTTCACCGAAGAGGTGCTGCCCCTGCTCGAACGTGTCGGCCATATGCCGCTGCCGCCCTACATCGACCGCCCGGACGAGGGCGCCGACCGTGAGCGCTATCAGACGGTCTATGCCGAGCGTGCGGGCGCAGTGGCTGCGCCTACCGCCGGGCTGCACTTCGACGAGGCGCTGCTGGAAAAGATCGCAGCCAAGGGCGTCGAGCGCGCCTTCGTCACTCTGCATGTGGGCGCCGGCACCTTCCAGCCGGTGCGGGTCGACAAGATCGAAGACCACCACATGCACAAAGAGTGGCTCGAAGTGAGCCAGGATGTGGTCGACGCCGTCGAGGCCTGCCGTGCCCGTGGTGGCCGGGTGATCGCCGTGGGTACCACCAGCGTGCGTTCGCTGGAAAGCGCGGCGCGCGATGGCGTGCTCAAGGCGTTCAGCGGCGACACCGATATCTTCATCTTCCCGGGCCGGCCGTTCCATGTGGTCGACTGCCTGGTGACCAACTTCCACCTGCCGGAGTCCACGCTGCTGATGCTGGTCTCGGCCTTCGCCGGTTACCCCGAGACCATGGCTGCCTATGCGGCGGCGGTGGCCAACGGTTACCGCTTCTTCAGTTACGGTGATGCCATGTTCATCACCCGCAATCCGGCGCCACGCGGCCCAGAGGATCAAGCATGAGTCGCACCTGTCGAATGTCGTTCGAACTGCTGGCCACCGACGGCAAGGCCCGTCGCGGTCGGCTGACCTTCCCCCGTGGCACCGTGGAAACCCCGGCGTTCATGCCGGTGGGCACCTATGGCACGGTCAAGGGCATGCTGCCGCGCGACATTGAAGCCATCGGCGCCGAGATCATCCTTGGCAACACCTTCCACCTGTGGCTGCGCCCGGGCACCGAGGTGATCAAGAAGCACAACGGCCTGCACGACTTCATGCAATGGAAAGGCCCCATCCTCACCGACTCCGGTGGTTTCCAGGTGTTCAGCCTGGGCGCCATGCGCAAGATCAAGGAGGAGGGCGTAACCTTCGCCTCGCCCGTGGATGGCTCGAAAGTGTTCATGGGCCCGGAAGAGTCCATGCAGGTGCAGCGCGACCTGGGCTCGGACATCGTGATGATCTTCGACGAGTGCACGCCGTACCCGGCCGAGCACGACGTGGCGCGCACCTCGATGGAGCTGTCGCTGCGTTGGGCCCAGCGCTCGAAGAACGCCCACGCCGACAACACCGCGGCGCTGTTCGGTATCGTGCAGGGCGGCATGTATCAGGACCTGCGCATGCGTTCGCTGGAAGGCCTGGACAACATCGGCTTCGACGGCCTGGCCATCGGTGGTCTGTCGGTGGGTGAGCCCAAGCACGAGATGATCAAAGTGCTGGACTACCTGCCAGGCCAGATGCCGGCTGACAAACCTCGTTACCTTATGGGGGTAGGCAAGCCGGAGGATCTTGTAGAGGGTGTGCGCCGCGGCGTCGACATGTTCGACTGCGTGATGCCCACGCGCAATGCGCGCAACGGCCATCTGTTCATCGACACTGGGGTGATCAAGATCCGCAATGCGTTCCATCGTCATGATGAATCGCCGCTGGATCCGACCTGCGATTGCTACACCTGCACCAACTTCTCGCGCGCCTACCTGCACCACCTGGACAAGTGCGGCGAAATGTTGAGCAGCATGCTGAATACCATCCACAACTTGCGCCATTACCAGCGCTTGATGGCCGGTTTACGCGAGGCTATTCAACAGGGTAAATTGGCCGCCTTTGTCGACGCCTTCTACGCCAAACGCGGGCTCCCTGTGCCGCCTTTGGACTGACTGTTTGCATCCATTATTAGAAAATTTGCATTAGGAGTGCACAATGAGCTTCTTGATTCCCGCCGCCTACGCGGACGCTGCAGCCCCTGCCGCCGGCCCAGCCGGTACCGGCTTCGAATGGATCTTCCTGGTCGGCTTCCTGGTCATCTTCTACCTGATGATCTGGCGCCCACAGGCCAAGCGCGCCAAAGAGCAGAAGAACCTGCTGAGCAACTTGCAGAAGGGTGACGAAGTTGTCACCAACGGCGGCATCGCCGGCAAGATTGTCAAGGTTTCCGATGATTTCGTGGTTCTGGAAGTGTCCGACACCGTCGAGCTGAAGTTCCAGAAGGGCGCGATTGCCGCGACCCTGCCAAAAGGTACGCTCAAGGCTATCTGAGTTACCGGTTTCATTTTTCCAGTCGGGGCGCGCAAAGCGCCCCGCGTCTTGAACGGGCGGCGTGATGCTGAACAAATACCCTCTGTGGAAATACCTGCTGATCGTGGTGGTACTGGCGATCGGTTTTATTTATTCCGCACCCAACCTCTACCCGGATGATCCGGCGGTACAGATCAGCGGCGCCAGCTCCGCGCTGCATGTCAGCCAGGCTGACCTCGATCGCGTCACCAAGGCGCTGACCGATGCCGGCATCGCGGTGAAAGGCGGCAACCTGGGCGAGAAGGGCAGTGCGCTGGTGCGCCTGACCAACCAGGAAGACCAGCTGCCAGCCAAGGATGTGGCGCGCAAGGCCCTCGGCGATGACTATGTCGTGGCCCTGAACCTGGCCCAGACCACCCCGCAGTGGCTGCGCAACCTGGGTGCCAGCCCGATGAAGCTGGGCCTGGACCTGTCCGGTGGCGTGCACTTCCTGCTGGAAGTGGACATGGACAAGGCCATGACTGCCCGCATGAAAGTCTACGAAGGCGAGGTCAAGACCTTGCTGCGCAAAGAGCGCGTCCGCTACCGCAGCCTGCCTCAGCAGGATGGCGGCATCATGCTGGGCTTCGCCGACGACGCTACCCGCGAACAGGCCCGCAGCCTGATCCGCAAGAATTTCAATGATTTCGAACTGACCACCACCGAGCGCAATGAGCTCGCCGTGCTGCGCCTGGCGCTGACCCAGGCCAAGGTCGCCGAAATCCGCGAATACTCCATCAAGCAGAACCTGACCACCGTTCGCAACCGTGTGAACGAGCTGGGCGTGGCCGAGCCGCTGGTACAGCGCCAGGGCGCCAACCGCATCGTGGTCGAGCTGCCGGGTGTGCAGGACACCGCCGAAGCCAAGCGTATCCTCGGCAAGACCGCCAACCTGGAGTTCCGCTTCGGCGCCGAGCCGGGTGCGTCCAAGGCCACCACCGAGGTGTTCGAGTTCCGCGAAGGCGGCCGCTCCGCCCCGGTCGAGCGCGGCCTGATCATCACCGGTGACCAGGTTACCGACGCCCAGGCCAGCTTCGACGAGCACGGTCGCCCGCAGGTGAACATCCGCCTCGACGGCCACGGCGGCGAGCTGATGAGCCGCGCTACCCGCTCCAACGTCGGGCGCAGCATGGCGGTGATCTTCATTGAGCAGAAGCCGGTCACTCACTACGAGAAGCAGACGGTCAACGGCGTCGAGAAGGACGTTGCGGTCCAGAGCTTCAAGGAAGAGAAGAAGATCATCAGCCTGGCGACCATCCAGTCGCCGCTGGGCAGCCAGTTCCGTATCACCGGCCTGAACGGCCAGGGCGAATCGTCTGAACTGGCCCTGCTGCTGCGTGCCGGTGGTCTGGCTGCGCCGATGTACTTCGCCGAAGAACGTACCATTGGCCCGAGCCTGGGTGCCGACAACATCACCAAGGGTATCGATGCATCCCTGTGGGGCATGCTGTTCGTCTCGCTGTTCATCATCGCCATCTACCGTGGCTTCGGCGTGATCGCCACTGTCGCCCTGGCGGGCAACATGGTGCTGCTGCTGGCCTTGATGTCGCTGCTGGGCGCTACGCTGACCTTGCCGGGTATCGCCGGTATCGTGCTGACCATGGGTATGGCGGTCGACGCCAACGTGCTGATCTTCTCGCGTATCCGTGAGGAGCTCAAAGCGGGTATGTCGGTGCAGCGTGCCATCCACGAAGGCTTCAACCGTGCGTACACCGCGATCATCGACGCCAACCTGACCAGCCTGCTGGTGGGCGGCATCCTGTTCGCCATGGGTACCGGCCCGGTCAAGGGCTTCGCGGTCACCATGTCCCTCGGGATTTTCACCTCGATGTTCACCGCCGTCATGGTGACCCGCGCGATGGTCAACCTGACCTGTGGCGGGCGTGACATCAAGAAGCTGTGGGTTTGAGGGAGCTGCGATGAAAACCATCAATTTCATGGGCGTGCGCAATGTCGCATTCGCCATTACCGTGCTCCTCACCGTACTGGCGTTGTTCAGCTGGTGGCAGAAGGGCCTGAACTTCGGCCTGGATTTCACCGGCGGTACGCTGATCGAGCTGACCTACGAGCGCCCTGCAGACCTCAAGGCCGTCCGTGCCGAGCTGGTCGAGTCGGGCTTCCACGAGGCCGTGGTGCAGAGCTTCGGCGCCACCACCGACCTGCTGGTGCGCATGCCGGGCGATGACCCGCTGCTGGGCAACAAGGTTGCGGCGGCGCTGCAGAAGGCCGGCGGTGACAACCCGGCCACCCTCAAGCGCGTCGAGTTCGTCGGCCCGCAGGTGGGTGAAGAGCTGCGTGACCAGGGCGGCATGGGCATGCTCCTGGCCCTGGGCGGCATCCTCATCTACCTGGCGTTCCGCTTCCAGTGGAAGTTCGCCGTGGGTGCCATCGTCTCGCTGATCCACGACGTGGTGGTGACCCTGGGTATCCTGTCGTTCTTCCAGATCACCTTCGACCTGACGGTACTGGCAGCGGTACTGGCGATCATCGGTTACTCGCTCAACGACACCATCGTCGTGTTCGACCGGGTGCGTGAGAACTTCCGGGTGATGCGCAAGGCTTCGCTGATCGAGAACATCAACGTCTCGACCACCCAGACCCTGCTGCGCACTATCGCCACCTCGGTGTCGACCTTGCTGGCCATCGCGGCCCTGCTGTTCTTCGGTGGTGACAACCTGTTTGGTTTCTCCCTGGCGCTGTTCATCGGCGTCATGGCGGGTACCTACTCGTCAATCTACATCGCCAACGTGGTGCTGATCTGGCTGAACCTGAACAGTGAAGACCTGATCCCGCCGGCCAAGAACGAGGGCGTGGACGAGCGTCCGTAAACCATCGTTCGGCGCCGTTCGGCGTAATCAAAGGCGCGAGTGTTGAACTCGCGCCTTTTTTTTTGCTCCAAGGCTGGGAGAAAGCGGGCTGGAACCCGTAAGAAAGATCAGGAGGTTCAGGTGAATAAATCAATGCTGGTGGGTGCGGTACTGGGTGCTGTCGGTGTGACTGCCGGAGGTGCTGTAGCGACCTACAGCTTGGTGAACAAGGGCCCTGAATACGCCCAGGTCACCGACGTGCAGCCAATCAAGCAGCAGGTGAAGACACCGCGCGAGGTGTGCAAGGAGGTCGCTGTGACCCGCCAGGCACCGGTCAAGGACCAGCATCAGATTGCCGGTACCGTGGTCGGAGCCATTGCCGGTGGTCTGCTGGGTAACCAGATCGGCGGCGGTACCGGTAAGAAGATCGCCACGGTCGCCGGCGCGGTAGGCGGTGGCTACGCGGGCAACAAGACCCAGGAATACATGCAGGAGCGTGACACCACCACGACCATGCAGACCCGTTGCAGCACGGTCAACGACATCAGCGAGAAGGTGGTGGGGTACAACGTCACCTATTCCCTCGGTGACCAGGTGGGCAAGGTGAAGATGAATCACGAGCCGGGCTCGACCATCCCTGTGGACAAGAACGGCAAGCTGATCCTGAGCGAGAACCAGGCGGGGCAGTGAGCCTGGTGCATCCTGCCTTGCTGCGCGCACAGTCTGCTTTTCTGTAGGAGCGGCCTTGTGTCGCGAAAGGGCTGCGCAGCAGCCCCGGCAATCTTGAGGTGTACATCAGATCCTGGGGCCGCTTCGCGCCCCTTTCGCGACACAAGGCCGCTCGTACAGAGAGAGTAAGTGCGGGACCAGGCTTGAAGTGCAGACCAAAAAAAACGCCCCGAGGGGCGTTTTTTTGTGCTCGGCAATCAGCGCTTAGCGCTTCATGCTCTCCGGCAGGTGCGGCTGGATGGCAGTCAGCACGGCCTTGAAGCACTTGATGTTGCCGGCAACGATATGGCCCTTCTCGAGGAAGTCATGGCCACCGTTGAAGTCGCTCACCAGGCCGCCTGCTTCCTGGATCAGCAGCACGCCTGCAGCCATGTCCCACTCGGACAGGCCCGACTCCCAGAAGGCGTCGAAGCGGCCGGCGGCCACATAGGCGAGATCCAGGCTGGCGGAACCGGCGCGGCGGATGCCGGCGGTCTGGCCGGTCAGTGCGCGGAACATGCCCAGATAGTTGTCCAGGTCGGCCAGCTGGTTGTCACGGAACGGGAAGCCGGTGCCCAGCAGGGCGCCTTCCAGGCTGGTGCGCGAGCTGACGCGCAGGCGACGGCCATTGATCTGGGCGCCACGGCCACGGCTGGCAGTGAATTCTTCCTGGCGAACCGGGTCGAGGACCACGGCGTGCTCCAGGCGGCCGCGGTATTTGCAGGCGATGCTGACGGCGAAGTGCGGGATGCCGCGCAGGAAGTTGGTGGTGCCGTCCAGTGGATCGATGATCCACAGGTAGTCCTTGCCTTCTTCGCCGTTGCCGGCGTGCAGGCCGGTCTCTTCGCCCTGGATCGAGTGGTTCGGGTAGGCTTTGCGCAGGGCTTCGACGATGACCTTCTCGGCGGCACGGTCGACCTCGGACACATAGTCCTTGGCCTGCTTTTCGTCGACTTTGATGCTGTCCAGGCGTTCGATGGAGCGGAAAATCAGTTCACTGGCGCTGCGAGCGGCGCGCAGGGCGATATTCAGCATAGGCTGCATGGGAAGGTCACCTGGAGATGTTAAAGAAGAAAGCCGCACATTCTAGCAGAAATCTTTGACGGAAGAAGTGTCACATTTGCTTTCATGGCGTTACGCTGGTCGGTTCTGTAAGATCGAAACCTTCTTCATCCGCGTCTGTGAGCACAACACCTTGCTGCAAAATATTCGTGTTGTTCTGGTCAATACCAGCCACCCCGGCAATATCGGCGGCGCTGCGCGTGCCATGAAAAACATGGGCCTGGCGCGTCTGGTGCTGGTGCAGCCAAAAGAATTCCCTGCCGCCGATGCCTCGGCGCGCGCCTCGGGTGCCGACGATGTGCTCGACAATGCCCAGGTGGTCGACAGCCTCGAGCAGGCATTGGTCGGTTGCAACCTGGTGATGGGCACCAGCGCCCGCGAGCGCAGCATCCCCTGGCCGTTGATCGGCCCCCGGGAGTGCGGCACCAAGGCAGTGGAACATGCCCTGGCCGGCGAGGAAATCGCCCTGGTGTTCGGTCGCGAGCACGCCGGGTTGACCAACGAAGAACTGCAGCGATGTCACTTCCACGTGCACATTCCCTCCAATCCCGACTTCAGCTCGCTGAATCTGGCCGCCGCCGTCCAGGTGCTCTCCTACGAGGTGCGCATGGCCTCGTTGGCGGTGCAGGGCGTGGCGCCCAAGGTCGAGAAAGCGGACGCCAACGAGCTGGCGACCATGGACGAAATGGAGCTGTTCTATGACCACCTGGAAAAAACCCTGGTGGACATTGGCTTCCTCGACCCCGCCAAGCCCAAGCACCTGATGCCGCGCATGCGCCGGCTGTTCGGGCGCAGCTTGGTCGAGCGTACGGAAATGAGCATTTTGCGCGGCATCCTCACCGAGACCCAGAAAGTCGTCCGGGGCGAGCCGCATAAACGGAAGGACTGAACGATGTTCGAGCGTCTGCGTGAAGATATTCAAAGTGTTTTCCATCGTGACCCGGCGGCGCGCAACGCCTTCGAGGTCCTGACCTGCTACCCGGGCATGCATGCCATCTGGCTGCACCGTCTGGGCAATGCCCTGTGGAAGCGCGATTTCAAATGGCTGGCTCGCCTGGTGTCGAACTTCGGGCGCTGGATGACCGGTATCGAGATCCACCCGGGCGCGACCATCGGCCGGCGCTTCTTCATCGACCACGGCATGGGCATCGTCATTGGCGAGACCGCCGAGATCGGTGACGACGTGACCCTGTACCAGGGCGTAACCCTGGGCGGCACCAGCTGGAACAAAGGCAAGCGCCACCCGACCCTGGAAAACGGCGTGGTGGTGGGGGCGGGCGCCAAGGTGCTGGGGCCGTTCACGGTCGGTGCCGGGGCCAAGATCGGCTCCAACGCCGTGGTCACCAAGGCGGTGCCGGCCGGCGCCACGGCGGTGGGCATCCCGGGGCGCATCATCGTCAAGAGCGAAGACGATGCCGTCGAAGCCAAGCGCAAGGCCATGGCCGAGAAGATCGGTTTCGACGCCTATGGTGTCAGCGGCGACATGCCCGACCCGGTGGCCAGGGCCATCGGCCAGATGCTTGACCACTTGCAGGCAGTCGACGAGCGCCTGGAGGGGATGTGTGGCGCCCTGACCAGGATGGGCAGTGATTACTGTGCCAAGGAGCTGCCGGCACTGCCCGCCGATGACTTCGCCAATGCCTGCGCAGAGCTGAAGCAGGGCGACACTCAGCCGCATTGATTCCGCCAGCCCGACACAAGGGGCGTGTGCTCGCGCCCCTCGTCTGCTACACTCGCGCCCGCCTCCCGCATGCATACCCGACTAAAGCACTAGGTCTAATAGTTGACTTAAATGCTCGGGAATCGCATACTCGCACACATTCTGTAACTCCCGTGGTAACCATACGCCATGCGACTGACTACCAAAGGCCGATACGCCGTGACCGCCATGCTTGATCTGGCGTTACACGCGCAGCATGGGCCGGTGTCACTGGCCGATATTTCCGAGCGCCAGGGCATTTCCCTTTCTTATCTGGAGCAGCTGTTCGCCAAGCTGCGCCGCAGCAGCCTGGTATCCAGCGTTCGCGGCCCAGGCGGCGGTTACCAGCTGTCGCGCGGCATGGAAACCATCCAGGTGGCCCAGGTGATCGACGCGGTCAACGAGTCGGTCGATGCCACCCGCTGCCAGGGCCTGGGCGACTGCCATGCCGGTGATACCTGCCTGACTCACCACCTGTGGTGCGACCTGAGCCAGCAGATCCATGAATTCCTCAGCGGCATCAGCCTGGCCGACCTCGTCAAGCGCCGTGAGGTGCAAGAAGTCGCCCAGCGCCAGGACCTGCGCCGTGTTGCAGGCCGTACCGCCATGCTGGACAAGATTGAGACGTCCGCCGTCGACTGAAATTCAGCGCCGAGCGACGCCAACGCCTGATAGGAGATACTCAATGAAGTTGCCGATCTACCTCGATTACTCCGCGACCACACCGGTCGATCCACGTGTGGCCCAGAAAATGGCCGAATGCCTGCTGGTCGACGGGAACTTCGGTAACCCGGCCTCGCGTTCCCACGTGTTTGGCTGGAAAGCCGAAGAAGCGGTCGAGAATGGCCGTCGCCAGGTGGCCGAGCTGATCAATGCCGACCCGCGCGAGATCGTCTGGACCAGCGGTGCCACCGAGTCCGACAACCTCGCCCTCAAAGGCGTGGCGCACTTCTATCAGACCAAGGGCAAGCACATCATCACCTCCAAGATCGAGCACAAGGCGGTCCTGGACACCGCTCGCCAGCTCGAGCGTGAAGGTTTCGAAGTCACCTACCTCGAGCCAGGCGATGACGGCATCGTCACCCCGGCCATGGTCGAAGCTGCCCTGCGTGACGACACCATCCTGGTTTCGCTGATGCACGTGAACAACGAAGTCGGCTCGATCAACGACATCGCCGCCATCGGCGAACTGACCCGCTCGCGCGGCGTGCTGTTCCACGTCGATGCCGCCCAGTCGGCCGGCAAGGTCGAAATCGACCTGCAAAAGCTGAAAGTCGACCTGATGTCGTTCTCGGCGCACAAGGTCTACGGCCCCAAAGGTATCGGCGCGCTGTACGTCAGCCGCAAGCCGCGTGTACGCCTGGAAGCCATGGTTCACGGCGGTGGTCATGAGCGCGGCATGCGCTCGGGCACCCTGCCAACCCACCAGATCGTCGGCATGGGCGAAGCCTTCGCCATTGCCAAGCAGGAAATGGCCAGCGAAAACGTGCGCATCAAGGCTCTGAGCGACCGCTTCTTCAAGCAGGTCTCGGGCCTCGAAGAGCTGTACGTCAACGGCAGCCAGACCGCCCGCGTACCGCACAACCTGAACCTGAGCTTCAACTACGTCGAAGGCGAGTCGCTGCTGATGTCGCTCAAGGACATCGCTGTTTCGTCCGGTTCGGCCTGCACCTCCGCTTCGCTCGAGCCGTCCTACGTCCTGCGCGCCCTGGGCCGTAACGACGAACTGGCGCACAGCTCGATCCGCTTCTCTTTCGGCCGCTTCACCAGCGAAGAAGAAGTCGACTACGCCGCGCAGAAAGTCTGCGAGGCCGTAAACAAACTGCGTGAGCTGTCGCCCCTTTGGGACATGTACAAAGACGGCGTCGACATCTCCAAGATCGAGTGGGCCGCCCACTAAGCAGTCGCCGGCAAGAGCGGCTCCCTGATGAGGAAGGAATTGCACCATGGCATACAGTGAAAAGGTCATCGACCACTACGAAAACCCACGCAACGTCGGCAAGATGAATGCCGAGGATCCGGATGTCGGTACCGGCATGGTCGGCGCTCCAGCGTGCGGTGACGTGATGCGTCTGCAGATCAAGGTCAACGAGCAAGGCATCATCGAAGACGCCAAGTTCAAGACCTACGGCTGCGGTTCGGCCATCGCCTCCAGCTCCCTCGCCACCGAGTGGATGAAGGGCAAGACCCTGGACGAAGCCGAAACCATCAAGAACACCCAGCTGGCTGAAGAGCTGGCACTGCCGCCGGTCAAGATCCACTGCTCCGTACTCGCCGAAGATGCCATCAAGGCAGCCGTTCGCGATTACAAGCAGAAGAAAGGCCTGGTCTAAGTCGCCTGTTGCAAGGTAAGGAGTTCTGATGGCCATCAGCATGACAGAAGCCGCCGCCAACCACATTCGCCGCTCCCTCGACGGGCGCGGCAAAGGTGAAGGCATTCGCCTGGGCGTGCGCACCACCGGTTGCTCGGGCCTGGCCTACGTGCTGGAGTTCGTTGACGAGCTGGCCGAAGAAGACCAGGTGTTCGAGAACCACGGCGTGAAAGTCATCATCGACCCGAAAAGCCTGGTGTACCTCGACGGCACCGAGCTGGACTTCGTCAAGGAAGGGTTGAACGAAGGCTTCAAGTTCAACAACCCCAACGTGCGCGGTGAATGTGGCTGCGGCGAAAGCTTCAACGTTTGAGGCTGGCCGTGGGTACTCCTTGTCATTACGCACTGTTTGACCTGCAACCGAGCTTTCGCCTGGACCTCGACAAACTGGCCACTCGCTATCGCGAGCTGGCCCGCGAGGTTCATCCGGACCGCTTCGCCGATGCCTCCGAGCGCGAACAGCGTGTTGCCCTGGAAAAGTCGGCGGCTCTGAACGACGCCTACCAGACCTTGCGCAGCGCACCGCGCCGAGCTCGTTACCTGTTGGCCATCGGTGGCCATGAAGTGCCCCAGGAAGTCACGGTGCACGACCCGGCCTTCCTGTTGCAGCAGATGCAGTGGCGCGAAGAGCTCGAAGAGCTGCAGGACGAAGCCGACCTCGACGGCGTGGCCGTGTTCAAGAAGCGGCTCAAGGCCGCCCAGGACACGCTGAACGAGGATTTCGCCGCCTGCTGGGATGTTGCAGCCGAGCGTGACCAGGCCGAACGCCTGATGCGCCGCATGCAGTTCCTCGACAAGCTCGCCCAAGAAGTGCGCCAACTCGAAGAGCGCCTCGACGATTAATCCCGGCGTTACCCGTGATGACGCCTAAGGTACTCAGATAAGCATGGCCCTACTGCAGATCGCCGAACCCGGTCAGAGCCCCCAGCCGCACCAGCGCCGCCTGGCGGTGGGTATCGACCTGGGCACCACCAATTCTCTCGTCGCCGCCGTGCGTAGCGGGCGCAGCGAGCCGCTGCCCGATGCTCAGGGCCGGGTCATCCTGCCCTCCGCGGTGCGCTACCTGGATAACGGCGTCGACGTTGGCCTGAGCGCGCGCGAAGCTGCGCCCAGCGACCCGCTCAACACCATCGTTTCGGTCAAGCGCCTGATGGGGCGTGGCCTGGCCGACGTCAAGCAGCTCGGCGAGCAGCTGCCGTACCGGTTTGTCGGCGGTGAGTCGCACATGCCGTTCATCGACACCGTCCAGGGGCCGAAGAGCCCGGTGGAAGTGTCGGCCGACATCCTCAAGGTGCTGCGTGCGCGTGCCGAAGAGACGCTCGGCGGTGAGTTGGTGGGCGCGGTGATCACTGTTCCTGCGTATTTCGACGACGCCCAGCGTCAGGCCACCAAGGACGCCGCCAAGCTGGCCGGCCTCAACGTGCTGCGCCTGCTCAACGAACCGACCGCTGCTGCCGTGGCCTATGGCCTGGATCAGAATGCCGAAGGCGTCGTGGCGATCTTCGACCTGGGTGGCGGTACCTTCGATATTTCCATCCTGCGCCTGACGGCCGGCGTCTTTGAAGTGCTGGCCACCGGCGGCGACACCGCTCTGGGTGGCGATGACTTCGACCACGCCATTGCCGGCTGGATCATCGAACAGGCCGGCCTGTCCGCCGATCTCGACCCTGCCACCCAGCGCCTGTTGCTGCAAACTGCCTGTGCGGCCAAGGAAGCCTTGACCGATGCCGACGTGGTCAGCGTGCAGCATGCTGCCTGGCAGGGCGAGCTGACCCGCGCCGCCTTCGACGCCATGATCGAGCCGATGATTGCCCGCAGCCTCAAGGCCTGCCGCCGCGCCGTGCGCGACAGCGGTATCGAGCTGGAGGAGGTGGGGGCGGTGGTGATGGTTGGCGGCTCTACCCGCGTGCCGCGTGTGCGCGACGCCGTGGGTACGCTGTTTGGCCGCACCCCGCTGACCTCCATCGACCCGGACCAGGTGGTCGCCATTGGCGCCGCCATCCAGGCCGACACCCTGGCCGGCAACCGTCGGGAAGGGGGCGAGCTGCTGCTGCTCGACGTCATCCCGCTGTCGCTCGGCCTTGAAACCATGGGCGGGCTGATGGAAAAGGTGATTCCGCGCAATACCACCATTCCGGTGGCCCGTGCCCAGGAGTTCACCACCTATAAAGATGGCCAGTCGGCCATGATGATCCATGTGCTGCAGGGCGAGCGCGAGCTGATCAGCGACTGCCGCTCGCTGGCGCGCTTCGAGCTGCGCGGCATCCCGGCCATGGTTGCCGGCGCCGCGAAGATCCGCGTCACCTTCCAGGTCGATGCCGATGGCCTGCTCAGTGTCGCCGCGCGCGAACTGGGTTCGGGCGTGGAGTCGAGCATCCAGGTCAAGCCATCCTACGGCCTGACCGACGGCGAAATCGCCCGCATGCTCAAGGACTCGTTCGAGCACGCAGGCTCTGACAAGCAGGCGCGCCAGCTGCGCGAGCACCAAGTCGACGGCGAGCGTCTGCTCGAAGCGGTACAGGGCGCCCTGGACGCCGATGGTGAGCGTCTGCTCAGTGCTGACGAGCGCGACGCCATCCAATTCCAGATGCAGGAACTACGTGATTTGCTGAGCGGCACCGATGGCGCTGCCATCGAGCAACAGACCAAGCGTCTGTCGCAGGTGACCGATGCATTTGCCGCCCGTCGCCTTGATTCGACGGTCAAAGCCGCACTGGCCGGGCGCAACCTGAATGAGATCGAGGAGTAACCGATGCCGCTGGTGACATTCCTGCCGCATGAAAAGTTCTGCCCCGAGGGGCTGACCGTGGAAGTGCCCGCCGGGACCAATATCCTGGAGCTGGCCCACGACCATCACATCGAGATGGAAAGCGCCTGCGGCGGCGTCAAGGCCTGCACCACCTGCCACTGCATCGTGCGCAAGGGTTTCGACTCGCTTGAAGAAGCCGACGAGCTCGAAGAAGACATGCTGGACAAAGCGTGGGGCCTGGAAGCGCAATCGCGCCTGGGTTGCCAGGTGGTGGTGGCCGATGAAGACCTCACCATCGAAATCCCCAAATACTCGCTCAACCACGCCGCCGAAGCGCCGCACTGAGGTTTGCCCCATGAGCCTGAAATGGATTGATGTACTTGAGATCGCCATCCAGCTTGCAGAAAGCAAGCCCGACGTCGATCCTCGTTACGTGAATTTCGTCGATCTGCACCGCTGGGTGCTGGCACTGCCAGACTTCAGCGACGATCCGTCACGCGGCGGTGAGAAAGTGCTCGAGGCCATCCAGGCGGCCTGGATCGACGAAGCCGACTAAGCGCACGCTGCAGGTTAGGCAATCCCCTGGAACCCGCGTATAATTCGCGGGTTTAATTTTTCGCAACACTCATATTTCTGGAGTTCTCCATGGCTGTTCAACGTACTTTCTCGATCATCAAGCCTGACGCCGTCGCCAAAAACGTCATCGGCAAGATCACCACTCGCTTCGAAGAAGCCGGCCTGAAAATCGTTGCCTCGAAAATCAAGCAACTGTCCAAAGCCGAAGCCGAAGGCTTCTACGCCGAGCACAGCGCTCGTGGCTTCTTCGGTGACCTGGTTGCCTTCATGACTTCCGGCCCAGTCGTTGTCCAGGTTCTGGAAGGCGAAAACGCCATCGCTCTGAACCGTGAGCTGATGGGCGCCACCAACCCTAAAGAAGCTGCTCCAGGCACCATCCGTGCTGACTTCGCCGAGTCGATCGACGCCAACGCCGTTCACGGTTCGGACTCCGAAGCTGCCGCTGCTCGCGAAATCGCTTACTTCTTCGCTGCTACCGAGGTAACCACTCGCTAAGCGAAAGCTTACGGGTGAGGGTGAATCCATGACGACATCTACTGGCAAGATCAACCTGCTGGGGCTGACCCTGGCGGAAATGGAACAGTTCTTCGACTCAATCGGGGAGAAGCGCTTCCGCGCCGGTCAGGTGATGAAATGGATTCACCATTTTGGCGTCGATGATTTCGCCGCCATGACCAATGTCGGCAAGGTCTTGCGCGAAAAGCTCGAGGCCGTTGCCGAGATTCGGGGCCCGGAAGTGGTCAGTGAAGACATTTCCGCCGACGGCACCCGCAAGTGGGTGGTCCGCGTTGCCTCTGGCAGCTGCGTCGAGACCGTCTACATCCCTACCGACGATCGCGGTACGCTCTGCGTGTCGTCGCAAGCCGGCTGTGCCCTGGACTGCAGCTTCTGCTCCACTGGCAAGCAAGGCTTCAACAGCAACCTCACCGCCGCCGAAGTGATCGGCCAGGTGTGGCTTGCCAACAAATCCTTCGGGACCGTTCCGGCCAAGATCGACCGCGCCATCACCAACGTGGTCATGATGGGCATGGGCGAACCCCTGCTGAATTTCGACAATGTCATCGCCGCCATGAAGATCATGATGGAAGATCTGGGCTATGGCATTTCCAAGCGCCGCGTGACGCTCTCGACGTCGGGCGTGGTGCCGATGATCGACGAGCTGGCCAAGCACATCGACGTGTCGCTGGCCCTGTCGCTGCACGCTCCCAACGACGAGCTGCGCAACCAGCTGGTACCGATCAACAAGAAGTACCCGCTGAAGATGCTGCTGGAATCGTGCATGGGCTACATGTCCACGCTCGGCGGCAAGCGCGTGCTGACGATCGAGTACACCCTGCTCAAGGACGTCAACGACCAGCCCGAGCACGCGGCACAGATGATCGAGCTGCTGCGCGACGTGCCGTGCAAGATCAACCTGATCCCGTTCAACCCGTTCCCGCACTCGGGCTACGAGCGGCCGAGCAACAATGCCATTCGCCGCTTCCAGGACCTGTTGCACCACGGTGGTTTCAACGTCACCACCCGCACCACCCGCGGTGACGACATCGATGCCGCTTGCGGGCAGTTGGTCGGCCAGGTCAACGACCGCACCCGCCGCAGCGAGCGTTACATCGCCGTGCGCCAGCTGGCTGCCGACGAGCCGCAAGACAGCGCCGCGCGCCCCTGACGAGCACCCGCCCCATGACCCTGCGCGCCGCGCTGTCGATCCTCACGCTTGCGCTGCTGGCTGGCTGCGTTTCCAGCGGTGGGGGTGACCCGCTGGCCAGCCGCCAGGGGCGCGACGAGGCTGTGCGGGCTTATGTGCAACTGGGGCTGGGGTATTTGCAACAAGGTTTGACCGGGCAGGCCAAGGCACCATTGGCCAAGGCACTGGCCTTGAACAGTACCGATGCCGACGCCAATGCGGCACTGGCGCTGGTGTTCCAGGCCGAGGCTGAGCCGCAACTGGCAGGCCAGCACTTCCGTAAAGCGCTGGCTGCACGCCCGGATGACACGCGAATCCGCAACAACTACGGCAGTTTCCTATATGCTCAGGGCCGTTTTGCCGACGCTGAAGCGATGTTTCGCCAGGCGGCCGCCGATACCTTGTACCCTGAGCGTTCGCGGGTGTACGAGAACCTCGGCCTGACCGCGCGCAAGCTGGGGCAGGGCGAGCAGGCCCGCGAATACCTGGAAAAGGCACTGCGCCTCGATCAGCGGCAACCGAAGGCGTTGCTTGAAATGGCTGAGTTGTCCTACGAAAACAGGCATTATGTGCCGGCCCGGGACTACTACGATCGTTTCAGCCAGCTGAGCGAACAGAACGCCCGCAGCCTGTTGCTGGGCAGCCGTCTGGCCCGCGCCCTTGACCAACAGGGTGACGAGGCCCGGTTGGGCCAGCAATTACAACGACTTTATCCCGGTACGCCGGAATATCAGCAATACCTGTCGGAGCAACGATGAAAGCCGCGCAAACAGAAGTAGCAGCGACTCGCCAGAACCCCGGTGACGTCTTGCGCCAGGCCCGTGAACAGCGGGAATGGAGCCAGGCCGAAGTCGCGCAAAAGCTCAACCTCACGGTATCTTCGCTGAACAACCTGGAAGCCGGCGCCTTCGACAAGCTGCCCGGGCACACCTTCGCCCGTGGTTACATCCGTGCCTACGCCAAACTGATGGGCATGGACCAGGCTCCGCTGGTGCAGGCGTTCGACAACATTACCGGCACCCACGCCCAAGGCAGCGACGTGCACGCGCTCGGTCGCATCGAGGAGCCGGTCCGCCTGTCGCACAACATCATGCGCGTGGTCAGCCTGCTGCTGCTGGTGGCCGTGGTGGGCGGTGGCTTCTTCTGGTGGCAGGACCAAGGCAGCCTGCGCGGCAAGGACCTGGCCAAGATCGCCCTGGAGCACGTCGAGGTCGAGAGCGCCGACGGCACTACCCAGATTCACCCGCTGGACGAGCCGGAAGACCAGGCTGTCAGTGAAGCCCAGCAACCTGCTGGCGAAGTGCTGCCATTGGAGCCAGTGGCCAGCGAACAAGCTCCGGCAGTGGCCGCTGAAACCCCGGCACCGGTAGTGGCTGTGGCACCGTCCAACAGCGTGCCGGCGCCAGCGCCAAGCACTGCTCCTGCTCCCGCGCCTGCTGCGGCTGCAACCGTCGCCCCGGTCGCCCAGCCTGCGCCCGCCAGCCCGGTGGCCGTCGCTCCGGCTCCCGTCGCCCCGGCGACAGCGGCTCCGGCGCCAGTACCGGCCGGCAGCGGTAGCGTACACATCCAGTTCACCGCCGATTGCTGGACCCAGGTCTCTGACGGCAACGGCAAGGTGCTGTTCAGCGCCATCAAGCGCAAGGGCGACAGCCTGGAACTGACCGGCAAGCCACCGTTCGCGGTACGCCTCGGGTTCGCCCGCGGCGCCCAGGTGAGCTACAACGGCCAGGCGGTCGATGTCGCCCCGTTCACCAGTGGCGAAACCGCTCGCCTGAAGTTGGGACAGTAAGTCATGCACGGCGAATCTCCGATCAAACGTCGCGAATCCCGCAAAATCTGGGTCGGCAATGTACCGGTGGGCGGCGATGCGCCCATCGCGGTGCAGAGCATGACCAACACCGACACCAATGACGTCGCCGCCACCGTGGGGCAGATCCAGCGCCTGGTCGATGCCGGCGTCGATATCGTGCGTGTCTCGGTACCGGACATGGACGCCGCCGAGGCGTTCGGCAAGATCAAGAAACTGGTCAGCGTGCCGCTGGTCGCCGACATCCACTTCGACTACAAGATCGCCCTGCGCGTGGCCGAACTGGGCGTCGACTGCCTGCGCATCAACCCGGGCAACATCGGCCGCGAAGACCGTGTGCGCGCGGTGGTCGATGCCGCCCGTGACCGTGGCATTCCGATCCGCATCGGCGTCAACGCCGGCTCCCTCGAGAAAGACCTGCAGAAGAAGTACGGCGAACCGACCCCGGCCGCATTGGTCGAGTCGGCGCTGCGCCATGTCGAGCACCTCGACCGCCTGGATTTCCAGGACTTCAAGGTCAGCGTCAAGGCCTCCGACGTGTTCATGGCCGTCGAAGCCTACCGCCTGCTGGCCAAGCAGATCATCCAGCCGCTGCACTTAGGGATCACCGAAGCCGGTGGTCTGCGTTCGGGGACAGTGAAATCCGCCGTCGGCCTCGGTATGCTGCTGGCCGAAGGTATCGGCGACACCATCCGCATTTCGCTGGCCGCTGACCCGGTTGAAGAAGTGAAGGTCGGCTACGACATCCTCAAGTCGCTGCATCTGCGTTCCCGTGGCATCAACTTCATCGCCTGCCCGAGCTGCTCGCGGCAGAACTTCGATGTGGTCAAGACCATGAACGAGCTGGAAGGGCGCCTGGAAGACCTGCTGGTACCGCTGGACGTGGCCGTGATCGGTTGCGTGGTCAACGGCCCGGGCGAAGCCAAGGAGGCGCACGTCGGCCTCACCGGCGGCACGCCGAACCTGATCTACATCGATGGCAAGCCATCGCAGAAGCTGAACAACGACAACCTGGTCGATGAGCTGGAAAAACTCATCCGCCAGAAAGCGGCCGAGAAGGCCGAGGCCGACGCGGCGCTGATCGCCCGTGGCTGATACACAGAATTCGTAAGGACTACTCGTGAGCAAATCGCTGCAAGCCATCCGTGGCATGAACGACATCCTGCCCGACCAGTCGCCGCTGTGGCGCTACTTCGAGGGCACCGTGGCCGGCCTGCTGGACAGCTACGGCTACAGCCAGATCCGTACGCCGATCGTCGAGTTCACCGAGCTGTTCAAGCGCTCGATCGGTGAAGTCACCGATATCGTCGAAAAAGAGATGTACACCTTCGACGACCGCAACGGCGATTCGCTCACCCTGCGCCCCGAAGGCACCGCCGCCTGCGTGCGCGCGGTACTCGAGCACGGCATCACCGGCAACGGCCAGGTGCAGAAGCTCTGGTACATCGGCCAGATGTTCCGCCACGAGCGCCCGCAGAAGGGCCGCTATCGGCAGTTCCACCAGATCGGCGTGGAGGTGTTCAACCTCGATGGCCCGGACGTCGATGCCGAGCTGATCATGCTGACCTGGCGCCTGTGGGGCCTGTTGGGCATCCAGGACGCCGTGGAGCTGCAGCTCAACAGCCTGGGCACCAGCGAAGCCCGCGCGCGCTACCGCGATGCGCTGGTCGAGTTCCTGTCCGCGCGCCTCGAGCAACTGGACGAAGACAGCCAGCGTCGCCTCAAGAGCAACCCGCTGCGCATCCTCGACAGCAAGGATGCGGGCACCCAGGCGGTGCTGGTCGGCGCGCCGAAACTGGAAGACTACCTGGACGAAGAATCCCGCGTGCACTTCGAGGGCCTCAAGGCTCGCCTGGACGCTGCCGGTATCCCGTTCGTGATCAACACCAAGCTGGTGCGTGGCCTCGATTACTACAGCAAGACCGTGTTCGAGTGGGTCACCGACAAGCTCGGCGCCCAGGGCACCGTCTGCGCCGGTGGCCGCTATGACGGCCTGGTCGAGCAGATGGGCGGCAAGCCGACCCCGGGCGTTGGTTTCGCCATGGGCATCGAGCGCCTGATCCTGCTGCTGGAGACCCTGGGCAAGGTGCCCGAGTCGATCAGCCGCACCATCGACGTCTACCTGTGCGCCTTCGGCGAGCAGGCGGAGCTGGCCGGCCTGCGTCTGAGCGAAAGCCTGCGCGACCGTCTGCCGGGCCTGCGCCTGGCGGTCAACGCCGGTGCCGGCAGCTTCAAGAGCCAGTTCAAGAAAGCCGACAAGAGCGGCGCGCTGTTCGCCCTGATCCTCGGCGACGACGAGCTGGCCAAGCAAGAAATCGGTCTGAAGCCCCTGCGTGGCCAGGGCGAACAACAGAACATTGCCTGGGATGCTCTTGCCGAGCACCTGGAAACCGCGATCGCCCAGGCGTAACGCGGTTCAACAACGAATAGGCGAAAAGGAGTATTGGGGTGTCGAGTACCGATGATGACGAGCTGGCTGGGGTCAAGGACTGGTGGAACCGCAACGGCAAGCCGCTGCTGACTGGCGCACTGCTGGCCGGCGTAGTGGTGATGGGCTGGCAGACCTGGCACAAGTACCAGGCCAACCAGTCGCAAGGCGCCTCGGCGCTGTACCAGGCCCTGTTGGAAACCTCGCTGACGCCGTCTGGCCAGCCTGACGCAAGCAAGGTCGCCGAGCTGTCCGGCAAGCTCAAGAGCGAGTTTGGCGGTAGCGCCTACGCCCAGTACGGCAGCCTGTTCGTGGCCAAGGTTGCGGTCGACAGCGGCAAGCTGGACGACGCCGCCACCGAGCTCAAGGCCGTGATGGACAAGCCGGCCGACGCCACCCTGGGTGAAATCGCCCGTCAGCGCCTGGCCCGCGTGCTCGCGGCACAGGACAAGGCCGAAGAGGCCCTGAAACTGCTCGACGGCGATGCCGACAAAGCCTTCATGGCCAGCCGCGAGGAGCTCAAGGGCGACCTGCTGGTGCAGCTGGGCCGTGCCGACGACGCCCACGGCGCCTACGAAAAAGCCAAGGCCGCGCTGTCCGACGACGCCGCGATCGGTGGCCTGCAACTGAAGCTGGATGACCTGGCCAAAGGGGACGCCTGAAGTGAAGGGTTGGAAACAAGCAGCAGTGCTCACCCTCGCCGTTCTGGCGGCGGGTTGCAGCAGCAACAGCAAGAAGGAACTGCCCCCGGCCGAGCTGACCAAGTTCACCGAGGAAGTGGTGCTGAAGAAGCAGTGGAGCCGTTCGATCGGTGACGGCCAGGGCGAGACGTACAACACCCTGGTACCGGCCATCGAGAACGACCGCATCTACGCTGCCGACGTCACCGGTGAAGTCTTCGCACTCGACCGCCTCAACGGCGACGTGGTGTGGAAGAAGGACCTCGATCTGCCGGTTTCCGGCGCGGTTGGCGTGGGCTACGGCCTGGTCATGCTGGGCACGCTCAAGGGTGAGGTGATTGCCCTGGACTCGAGCACCGGCGAAGAGCGCTGGCGTTCGCGCGTCACCAGCGAAGTCCTGGCACCGCCCGCCAACAACGGCGACGTGGTGGTGGTACAGACCCAGGACGACCGCCTGATCGGCCTCGACGCCGCCACCGGCGACCGTCGCTGGATCTACGAAAACACCCCAGCGGTGCTCACCCTGCGTGGTACCGGCGCGCCGATCGTCACCAATCGCCTGGCCGTCGCCGGCCTGTCCACCGGCAAGGTGGTGGCGGTGGACATCAACAACGGCGTACCGGTGTGGGAAAGCCGCGTGGCCATCCCGCAAGGCCGCTCCGAGCTGGACCGCGTGGTGGACATCGACGGTGGCCTGCTGCTGTCCGGTGGCACCTTGTACGTCAGCACCTATCAGGGCCGCGTCGCCGGCCTGGACCTGGAAAGCGGCCGTGTGCTGTGGCAGCGTGATGCCTCCAGCTACGTGGGTGTCGCCCAGGGCTTCGGCAACGTCTACGTGAGCCTGGCTTCGGGCACCGTCGAGGGTGTCGACGAGCGTTCCTCCAGCGCCCTGTGGAGCAACGACAGCATGGCCCGTCGCCAGCTGTCGGCGCCGGAAGTGTTCTCCAGCTACGTGGCGGTGGGTGACTTCGAGGGTTACCTGCACCTGCTGAGCCAGGTCGATGGCCGTTTCGTCGGCCGTGAGCGTATCGACAGCGATGGCCTGCGCGCCCGCCCACTTGTGGTCGGCGACACCATCTACGTCTTCGGCAACAGCGGCAAGCTCGAGGCACTGACCATCCGCTGAAGCTATGCTTGAGCCCGTTCGCGGGCTCAGGTAGCGGCGTAGGAAACGCCGCCCGAACTCCGGCCGCTGCCTTGCAGCGGCCTTTGCATTTTCAAGAATTCAAGAGTGGAGAGCCGCATGGTTCCCGTAATCGCCCTGGTGGGCCGCCCGAACGTCGGCAAATCCACCATGTTCAACCGCCTGACCAAGACCCGCGATGCCATCGTCGGTGACCTGTCGGGCCTGACCCGTGACCGCCAGTACGGCGATGCCACCTGGCAGGGTCGTTCCTTCATCCTCATCGACACCGGCGGTATCACCGGTGACGAAGTGGGCATGGACGAGAAGATGGCCGAGCAGTCGCTGATGGCCATCGAAGAAGCCGACTACGTCCTGTTCCTGGTGGATGCCCGCGCCGGCATGACCGCCGCCGACCAGATGATCGCCGACCACCTGCGCAAGCGGAACAAGGCGGCGGTGCTGGTGGCCAACAAGATCGACAACATCGATCCGGACATCGCCCGCGCCGAGTTCTCGCCGCTGGGCATGGGCAACGCCATCCCGGTGGCCGGCTCCCAGGGGCGTGGTATCAACGCCCTGATGGAATCGCTGCTCGGCCACATCCCGCGTGATGCCGAAGAAGAAGCCCTCGACCTGAACGTCGCCGAAGGCGAAGAGGCCGTGCGCATCCCAGGCCCGAGCGAGAAAGACGGCATCAAGATCGCCATCATCGGCCGCCCGAACGTGGGCAAGTCGACCCTGGTCAACCGCATGCTCGGCGAAGAGCGCGTGGTGGTGTACGACCAGCCGGGTACCACCCGCGACAGTATCTACATCCCGTTCGAGCGTGATGGCGAGAAGTACACCTTCATCGACACCGCCGGCGTGCGCAAGCGCGGCAAGATTCACGAGGAAGTCGAAAAGTTCTCGGTGGTGAAGACCCTGCAGGCGATCAAGGACGCCAACGTGGTGGTCTTCGTCATGGACGCCCGCGAAGGCGTGGTCGACCACGACCTCAACCTGCTGGGCTTCGCCCTCGAAGCCGGCCGGGCCATCGTCATCGCGCTGAACAAGTGGGATGGCATGGAAGCGGGCGAGCGCGACTACGTGAAGACCGAGCTGGAGCGCCGGCTGTTCTTCGTCGACTTCTGCGACATCCACTTCATCTCCGCTCTGCACGGCACTGGCGTTGGCCACCTGTACAAGTCGGTGCAGGCCGCGTTCAAGTCGGCGGTCACCCGCTGGCCGACCAGCCGCCTGACGCAGATCCTCGAAGACGCCATCAGCGAGCACCAGCCGCCGCTGGTCAATGGCCGCCGCATCAAGCTGCGCTATGCCCACCTCGGTGGCGCCAACCCGCCGCTGATCGTGATCCACGGCAACCAGACCGAGAAGGTGCCCAAGTCCTACTCGCGTTACCTGGAGAACACCTACCGCCGTGTACTCAAGCTGGTCGGCACGCCGATCCGCATCGAGTACAAGGGCGGTGAGAACCCGTACGAGGGCAACAAGAACACCCTCACCGATCGCCAGGTCAACAAGAAACGCCGCTTGATGTCGCACCACAAGAAGGCCGAGAAGAAGCGCCGCGACAAGCGCTGATTCCGTGCAGGCTTCATCGCCGGCAAGCCGGCTCCCACAGGGTATGCGCAAGTCTCAAGGGCTGCGATGTACCTGTGGGAGCCGGCTTGCCGGCGATAGGGCCCTTTGATCCAACGCAATCCCCCTATTGTTTCAACCTTTTTCCTGACTGCTTGATCCGCTATGCTCGGGCTCCACCCCGTGCCGGACAAACCCCAGGAAAGAGGGCTCCATGATCCGCAGCAAACTGCCGAACGTCGGCACGACCATCTTCACCACCATGTCGCAGCTCGCCATGCAGACCGGTGCGCTCAACCTGTCCCAGGGCTTCCCTGACTTCAACGGCCCCCAGGCCCTGCTCGATGCCGTTGGCCGCCATGTGGCCGCCGGGCACAACCAGTATTCGCCGATGACCGGCCTGCCCGCCCTGCGCCAGCAAGTAGCGGCCAAGATCGCCCGGCTGTACGGCGTGGCGGTGGACGCGGACCAGGAAGTGACCATCACCCCCGGCGCCACCGAAGCGATCTTCTGTGCCATCCAGGCGGTGATCCACCCCGGCGATGAGGTGATCGTCTTCGACCCGTGCTACGACAGCTACGAACCCTCGGTGGAGCTGGCCGGTGGCCGCTGCGTGCACGTGCCGCTCACTGACGGCAGCTTCAGCATCGACTGGCAGAAGTTCAGCGACGCCCTCAGCCCGCGCACGCGCATGGTCATCCTCAACTCGCCGCACAATCCCAGCGGCGCGCTGATCAGCCGCGACGACCTGGACCAGCTGGCCGCGCTGATCGCCAACCGCGACATCTACCTGGTCAGTGACGAAGTCTACGAGCACCTGATCTACGACGGCGTGCGCCACGCCAGCGTGCTGGCCCACGAGCAGCTGTACAGCAGAGCCTTCGTCATCAGCTCGTTCGGCAAGACCTACCACGTCACCGGCTGGAAGACCGGCTACGTGGTCGCGCCAGCGGCGCTCAGCGCCGAACTGCGCAAGGTTCACCAGTACGTCAACTTCTGCGGTGTCACGCCCTTGCAGTGCGCCCTGGCCGACTTCATGGCCGAGCACCCGGAGCACATCGACCAGCTGCCGGCCTTCTACCAGGCCAAGCGTGACCTGTTCTGCGACCTCTTGCAGGCCTCGCGGTTCAGCTTCACCCGCACCCCGGGCACCTATTTCCAACTGGTGGACTATTCGCAGATCCGCCCCGACCTGAACGACGTCGACATGGCCTTGTGGCTGACCCGCGAACACGGCGTGGCCAGCATCCCGGTGTCGGTGTTCTACCAGCAACCCATCCCCGAGCAACGCCTGGTGCGCCTGTGCTTTGCCAAACGTGAGGAGACGCTGCGACATGCGGCGCAAAGACTATGCGCGATCTGAGTGAACTGCCGAACCTGAAAATCGCCCTGGTGCAGACCACCCTGGCCTGGCACGACCGAGAAGCCAACTATGCCCATTTCGAGGAGTTGATTGGCCAGGCCGGTGAAGTCGACCTGGTGATCCTGCCGGAGATGTTCACCACCGGTTTTTCGATGGAGTCGCAAAGCCTGGCGGAGCCGGAGAACGGCCCGACCTACAAATGGCTCAAGGCCCAGGCGAAGAAGCGCAATGCAGTGATCACCGGCAGCGTGATCATCCAGGCCGCCGATGGCAGCCATCGCAACCGCCTGCTGTGGGCGCGCCCCGATGGCGAGATCCTGCACTACGACAAGCGCCACCTGTTCCGCATGGCCGGCGAACACAAGCACTACACCCCCGGTGAGCGCCAGGTGCAGTTCGAACTCAAGGGCTGGCGCATTCGCCCGCTGATCTGCTACGACCTGCGCTTCCCGGTGTGGAGCCGCGATGCCCAGGACACCGACCTGCTGCTGTACACCGCCAACTGGCCCGCGGCACGGCGCACCCATTGGAACCGGCTGCTGCCGGCGCGGGGGATCGAGAACCTGTGCTTCGTGGCGGCGGTGAACCGGGTGGGTACCGATGGCAAAGGCTTTGCCTACTCTGGCGACAGCCAGGTGCTGGATTTCCAGGGCGAGAGCCTGTTGAGCGCGGGCGAGGCCGACGGGGTGTTCACCGTGGTGCTGCGTGCCGCGGAACTGGCGGCATACCGGGCGCGATTCCCGGCCAACCTGGACGCCGATACCTTCGAATTGCATTGAGGGCCAATCGCGGGGCAAGCCCGCTCCCACGGGATCGTGGACTGCCCCAGGAAGTTGGACACCAATCCAACCCTTGGGAGCAGTCCATCCCGTGGGAGCGGGCTTGCCCCGCGATGTTTTCAGGCGTCAGTACACATCCCGCCGATAGCGCCCATCCTCGATCAGCTGCTGCACCTGCGCTTCACCGAGCATCCCCTGCAGCGCCGCATCCACCCCTGCAGCCATGCCGTGCAAACTGCCGCACACATACACACAGGCGCCATCATCAATCCAGCGCTTGAACTCGGCGGCCTGCTGCAGCAGCACATCCTGCACATAGACCTTCTCGGCCTGGTCGCGTGAAAACGCCAGGTCCAGCCGCTGCAGGTCCCCCTTGGCCAACCAGCCCTGAAGTTCCTCGCCACACAGCAGGTCGTGGGCACGATTGCGCTCGCCAAACAGCAGCCAGTTGCGCTGTTCGCCCGCGCCAATACGTGCCTTCAAGAGGCTGCGCAAACCGGCAAGGCCAGTGCCGTTGCCGATCAGTACCATCGGCGCGGCGGCGTCGGGCAAGTGGAAGCCGCTGTTACGGCGCAGTCGAGCGCTGACCGTGCCGTCCAGCGCCAGGTACTCGGTCAGCCAGCCGGAACCCAGGCCCAGGTTGCCATCGGGGTGGCGTTCCTGGCGCACGATCAATTCCAGCTCGCCATCGCTGGCGATGGAGGCGATCGAGTATTCACGGGTACTCAGCGGGATCAGCGCATCGACCAGCGCCTGGGCGTGCAGGCCCACCAGGTGCTCGCGGTTGGCCGGCAACTGCCGGCTGGACAAGGCCTGGGCCAGGGTTTGTTCGAGGCCGTCCAGTTGCACCGGGCTTTGCGGATCGAGCCCGAGGCCTGCCAGCAACGCCGCCACGCGGGGCTGGCCATTGCGCGGCAGGATCTCCACCAGGTCGCCGGCCGCCCAGCTTGCCGGGGCATGCGCCTGCAATCCCAGCAGGAACACCGGTGCGCCCTGGCTGCCCGGGTTGAGCAGTTCACGGCGGCTCAGGCGCCAATTGCCGAAGCTGGCGGGCTGCCACGCGGCTACCGGGTGCGCGCCGGTCAGTTGTGCCAGTTCTTGTTGCCACAGTTGCAGCGCGGCGGGGTCGGCGTTGTCCACTTCGACCGCGCTGAAAGCGCTGCTGGCGCCACGTTCACTGAGCCAGGCCTGCAGCCGTCGGGCAAAGCCGCAGAAGTGCGGGTACTGGCGATCGCCCAGGGCCAGCACGGCATAGTCCAGATGTTCCAGTGCCCAAGGCTTGCCGATGACTTTGCGCTCGAAGGCCCGAGCGCTGTCCGGTGCTTCGCCGTCGCCGAAGGTGCTCACCACGAACAGCGCGCGGTTGGCCTGGCGCAGTTCGGCTTCGCCCAACTGCGCCAGCGGGCGCACCTGCACCGGCAAGCCGGCGGCCTGCAGCTGGCCGGCGCTCTGCCAGGCCAGTTGCTCGGCGAAGCCGCTCTGGCTGGCGAAACCGATCAGCCAGCTGTCGCCGTTGCCGGTGGCAGCAGATACCGCGCCACGGGCGGCACGCACCTGGCGCTTCTTGCGTCGGCGGTCGAGGTACAGCAGCCAGCCGGTGATGAAGAACAGCGGCATGGTCAGGCTGGCCACGGTGACGATGATCCGCCCCGGCAAGCCAAAGTAGCTGCCCACGTGCAGGGCGTAGACGCTTTGCAGCAGTTGGGCCTTGAACGAGCTGTCGCTGTAGCGCTGGTGGCGCTTGATCTGGCCGCTGGCCGGGTCGAGGGTGAGGGTGTTGAAGGCGCGCTCGTGGTCGGCGCCCTGCAACAGGTAGAACAGCGTGGCCGGCTGGCCGCCGGCCGGCGGCAGCCGCAGGTTGTAGGTGGCAAGGCCAGGGCCCGCCGCGTCCTTGAGGTTGGCCCAGATGGCGTCGTAGTCGACCACCAGTGGCGGGGCGTTCTTGTCGACCTTGGGCGGGCCATGGCGGCCACCTCGGCCTTCACCGCGCTTCTGCTCGCCGGCCACCGCTGGGTCGGCCAGCAACTTGTTCAGGCCCGCGCGGTACCACTCATAGGACCAGAACAGCCCGGTCAGGGCGAACAACAGGTAGAACAGCAGGCACCAGGTGCCAAAAACCGCATGCAGGTCCCAGTTGAACGCGCGGCCTTTCTTGGCCCAATCGAGGGTCAGCCAGGTCCGCCAGTTCAGGGCCTTGCGCGGCCAGCGCAGGTACAGGCCGGACAGGCAGAAGAAGATCAGCATCAGGGTGCAGGCGCCGGTGATCTGCCGGCCGGTGTCGCCCATGGCCAGGAATCGATGCAGGTTGAGCACGAAATTGAAGAAGCCCAGCCCGCTCACTTCGCCCTTGAGCTCTCCAGTGTAGGGGTCGGCATAGCGCAACTCGCCACGGCGCTCACCGGGCGCGGGGGTGAAGAAGATCCGCGCGGCATTGCCCTCGCGGGTGTCTACCCACAGCATCGAGACCTTGTCGCCTTGCGCGGCTTCGACCCGGCGCACCAGCTCGGCCGGCGGCAACACGCCCTCCTGGCGCACCTCGACCTTGAGCACCTCGGCGTTGAACGCGCGCAGCAGCTCTTCCTGGAATGACCAGATCGCCCCGGTGATGCCCATCAGCGCCAGCACCAGGCCAGCGGTGATGCCAAACAACCAGTGCACCTGGAACAGCGTCTTCTTCAACACATCGATCACCTTGTCTGGCCGCCTACCGCGCGGCGTGCATTATGCCTTGATACGCAAAAGCCCCGTTCAAGCAAATGAACGGGGCTTGGGCTGCATCCTTCAGAAGTGGACGCTGGTGGTCAGCAATGCGGTCCGGCCCGCCGCCTGGTTGGCGAAGTGGGTGGAGAACGCCTTGTCGTAGTAGACCTCGTTGGTGAGGTTCTGCACGTTCAGCTGCAGGTCGATGTTCTTGGTCAGCTTGTAGGCGGCCATGGCGTCGTAACGCACGTAGCTGTCGACCATGGTGGTGTTGGCCACGTTGCCGAACACGTCATCGACGTAGAAGGCGCCGCCGCCGACGGTGAACTTAGGCGTGACCTGGTAGGTGGTCCACAGGCTGGCGCTGTTGTTCGGGGTGTTCGGCAGCTGGTTGCCGTCGTTGGCCTTGCCCAGCGGGCCGCCGTCGATCTGGCGGGCCTGCATGTAGGTGTAGCCGGCGAATACCTGCCACTTGTTGGTCAGCTTGCCGCTGGCCGACAGCTCGATGCCCTGCACGCGGGTTTCGCCGACGTTTTCGTAGCTGGTGGTACCCACCTGCACACGGGCGTTTTCTTTCTCGGTGCGGAACAGCGCGGCGGTGAGAGACAGACGCTCTTCGAGCAGATCCCACTTGGTGCCGATCTCGTAGTTGGTGGTTTCTTCCGGCTCCATGTCGCTGGCGAGCAGGTTGCCGGCGCGGTCGGTGGTGTTGCCCAGCGGGTTGCCTTCCATGCCTTCGCCAAGTTGCGCGCCCGGCGGGGTGGCGGAAGTGGCGTAGGACACATAGACGCTGCCGTTGTCGGCCGGTTTCCATACCAGGCCCAATTGGCCGGTGATGAATTCGCTGGTGTCCTCGCCCTTGGCGGCGACGCCCTTGGCGTTCACCGTGGTGCTGCCGTTGGCGTTGCGGGTGCGGTACTGGGTATCGAAGTGGTCGTAGCGCAGGCCCATGTTCAGCAGCCAGGCTGGGCTCAGCTCGAGGGTGTCGAACACGTACAGGGCACGGGTGTTGCTCTTGGTGTTGGTGCCGGCGTAGTTGCGCGAGATGGCGCCGTTCCACGGATCGTCCGGGTTCGGGTTGCTCAGCGAGGTGCAGTTGTAGGACGGTGCGCCGATGCCGTTGCATTGGCGCAGGTTGTTGACCACGGTGGTGCCGGCGGTGGTGGCGACATCGTAGGACGTCCGGTCGGACTCCTCGCGGCTCAGCTCGATACCGGTGGAGAAGCTGTTCTTCAGGCCGCCCAGGTAGAACTCACCGAACAGGTCGGTCTGGTTGGTGGTGGTGGAGGTATTGCCGACCCGGGTGTTGGCTCGGCGCCAGACGCTGCCACGGTTGACGTTGCCCTGGCTGTCGTCGGGCTGGGTCAGGATGTAGTCCTGCATGCTGTTGCCGTGGCGCAGGGTGTTCTTGATGGTCAGCGCGTCGGTCAGGTCGTGCTCGATGGCGAAGGTGGCGATGTCCACCCGCGACTTGCGGAAGTCACGGTCGGTCAGGCCATAGAAGTTGTCGCTGTCACCACCATCCTGAGGTTTGCTCGGGTGCGCCGAGGTTCGTGCGGCGCTGCCACGCACAGGAATGCTGTACGGAATACCCGAATCCGGCAGGTCGTCGCTTTCCAGGTGGTAGTAGTCGAGGTTGACGCGGGTCGGCGTACCCAGGCCGAAGGCCAGCGACGGGGCGATACCCCAACGGTCGTAGTTGACCTTGTCGCGGCCGGCGACGTTGCTTTCGTGGGTCATCAGGTTCAGGCGCCCGGCAACGGTATCGCTGAACTGGTAGTTGCCGTCGAAGGTATAACGCTGGGTCTGGTCGCTGCCCCAAGTCCAGGCGCCGTCCAGCGAGTTGCCCAGGTGGGCGCGCTTGCTAACCAGGTTGATGGTGCCGCCCGCCGCGCCACGGCCACCGATGGCCGAGTTCGGGCCCTTGGCCACTTCCACCGATTCGATGGCGAAGATCTCACGGGTTTGCGCGCCAGTGTCACGCACGCCGTCCAGGTAGGTATCGCCCTGGGCGTCGAAGCCACGGATGAACGGACGGTCGCCTTGCGGGTTGCCGCCTTCGCCAGCGCCGAAGGTGATGCCGGGCACGGTGCGCAGGGCATCCTGCAGGTTCAGGGCGTTGGTGTCCTTGATCACTTGTTGCGGGATCACGGTGACCGAACGCGGCGTGTCCACCAAGGGTGCGGTGTACTTCTGCGAAGAGGCTTTCTCGACCTTGTACTCGGTGTTCGCCTGTTCGGCCTTGCCGTTGACGCTGGTGGCGTCGAGGGTGATGGCGTTGTTGGCGGCCGGGTCGGCAGCGTAAGCAGAAGTGGCAGTGATCGCCAGGCCGATGGCGGAGGCGAGCAGACGTGGTGAACTGACGGCGGTTGGCACGTGACGCATTGTTATTGACCTTCCCCAAGGTATGAAGGCCGCGGATGTTAATGTAAGCGAATGTAAGGAACAATTGAGAAGCGTTACCATTCGCTAGAAATTTACATTCTTTACATTTTCACCTTACGGTTTTTACGGGTTCGTGCGTCGATTGGTCCGAAAGGGGCTTGTGATTGGTAAAAGGGAATCAATATCATTGGCGCCCCTAACCCGCGCCAGGTGCCACCGCCATGCTGCTTCACATTCCCGGGCTGTTCGACGCCGACGAAATCTCGCGTATTCGCCAGGCCCTGGAGCAAGCCGACTGGGCCGACGGCAAGGTTACGGCGGGTTACCAGTCGGCCAAGGCCAAGCACAACCTGCAGTTGGCCGAGGGCCATCCGCTGGCCAAGGAGATCGGCAGCGCGCTGATCGAACGGCTGTGGCGCAACCCGTTGTTCATGTCGGCAGCGCTGCCGCACAAGGTGTTCCCGCCGCTGGTCAACTGTTACCAGGAGGGGGGCAATTTCGATTTCCATATCGACAACGCCCTGCGCCAACCCAAAGGCAGCCCGGAGCGGGTGCGCACCGACCTGTCCTCCACCCTGTTCCTCAGCGACCCTGACAGTTACGACGGCGGCGAGCTGGTGATCCAGGACACCTACGGCGTACAGCAGGTCAAGCTGGCGGCCGGCGACATGGTGTTGTACCCCGGCACCAGCCTGCACAAGGTCAACCCGGTAACCCGCGGCGCCCGCTATGCAGCGTTCTTCTGGACCCAGAGCCTGGTGCGCGATGATGGCCAGCGCACACTGTTGTTCGAGATGGACAACGCCATCCGCCAGCTCACTGCCGACGTGCCGGATCACCCATCGCTGCTGCAACTGACCGGCACCTACCACAACCTGCTGCGCCGCTGGGCCGAGGTCTGAGCCGTGTCCTATCAGTTGCGTCGTGAACAGGTGGTGGACCTGGCCGGGCTGCAGGCCATGCTCGAGCACAGCCCGGGCCAGGCCGCCCAGGCCATCCTCGCGGCAGCGGGGCAGGGCGCGGTCGAGGCACAGTTGCTGCTGGGGCAGATCCTGCTCGACGGGCGCGGCATCGAGCAGGATGCCGAGGTCGCCCGGCGCTGGTTCCAGATTGCTGCTCAAGGGGGCAACGGCATGGCGCATAACATGCTGGGGCGCTGCCTGGAGCATGGCTGGGGCGGTGCCGTGGACCTGGCCCAGGCGGCCATTCACTACGCACGCGCGGCCGACGCCGGGCTGGATTGGGGCATGTACAACCTGGGTAACCTGCTGGCCACCGGGCGCGGCGTACCGACCAACCAGACCCAGGCATTGGCGTGCTACGAGAAGGCTGCTCAGCTGGGCCATGCCAAGTCGATGAACTTGTACGGCCGTTATCTGGAGCAAGGTATCGCCACCGCCGCCAGCCCGGCCCGTGCCGTGCGCTGGTATCGCCGCTCGGCCGAGGCGGGTGATTTCCGTGGCATGTTCAGCCTGGCGATGGTGCTTGTCGAGCGCGGTCAGATGGCCGAGGCCGAGCCATGGTTCGAGCAGGCTCGTGCAGAGGGCAACCAGAACTTCCTGCGCAGCAGCCAGGCGCTCCTGCTGGCGGCCGGCCCGCTGCTGTCTGCTCAGGCGGCCCGTTATAGCGGCGAGCTCGAGCTGCGTGCTGGTGCAGGGGAAAGCCTTCGATCTTAAGCGGGCGTGGGGTGACGAGCATGCTGAGGCGACTTTCCCACAGGAGTCGCACCATGGCTGAACCCTACATCACAGAACAATCCTTCATTGCCCGTCTGAATGTGCTCAACACCAAGTGTCCGGGGCCTGTAGGTCGCTGGGAGTACAGCCCGGGCTACAACGGCAGCGTCCACTGGCATCAGAGCACCTGGCTGACCACCTCCCGCCAGGACCGCGATGCGCTGCAGCTGTGGTTCGGCGCCGTGGAGTACGGCGATGAAGGGCATGTCTACGAGGTTCGTCTGTGGACCAGCAACAGTGCGCATCCGATGTACAACCAGCGGGTCGACATCAGCACCAACGGTTACCTCGGCTTCTATGAGCTCACCCCCATCGTCGGCCCACTTTGGCGTGTGGCGCGTAGCGACGACGGCAAGATGCGTATGACCACCCTCGATGGCAAAGGGGTGGGCGTGCACTGGGACAAGGCCGCCTGGAGTACCGGGCGCGCGGGTAGCTACCTGCGCGTGGGGGCGGAGCCGTCAGCCCTGTTCGATGTGGATATCGTGCAAATGGGCATCGAAGAGCCGCTTTAGGTTTTTGTCGGACAGTACAACCTGCTTCACCGCTGGGCCGAGGTCTGAGCCGTGTCCTGCCAGTTGCGTCGTGAGCAGGTGTTGGCCCTGGCCCAGGCGGCCTTCACTATGCGCACGCGGCCGACACCGGGCTGGACTGGGGCATGTACAACGTGGGTAACCTGCTGGCCACCGGGCGCGGTATGCCGACGCGATCGAACTGCGCGAACAGTAATGGTGAACCGGCCGGCCCATGGCATTTATGGGCGGCATTGTCAGTGTTTCCAGCTGATCATCAAGCTTCCTTTCCGATCATCGTAGCGCTTTACCACGGAGGAACTGGCATGCGTTTCATTCAAGAACGTTCATTCATTGCAACACTCTCTTCCACGACGCCTGGATATGAAGGTGTTCTCGATTCGGTCGAGTTCAAAAGCGTTCCTGCCTCACGCTGCAATAACTGGCTGACCCTCACTTCCCATTTTTCGGTACAAGCGCAGCAACGTTTCTGGTTCGGTTACTACGAGGGGGCGGACCCTGGCTACAAGGTCGTTACCGTGGAGTCGGAGGCGGGTGCATCCCATCGTGATATCTGGGGCCTGGGGCGCGGAGATTGCGTCGGCTATTACGTGAAGGTGGCCAAGCCACTGTTGTGGCGTATCTGGGTCGATGGCCAGAAACTGGCGATTCCTGAGGTCAGCGACTACTCCCAGGTGACGATTGCCGCCGTGGGCAGCGTGCCGCTAGGGGTTCGTAACCGAAAGTCCTGGGAGGATCGCTATGTCAGCGCGGGTGCGCCAAACAAGTTGATCATGAGGATGAACGTCAGCGAGGTGAATGTGCCGAGTTTCGACAAATTCTCGATGTTTCGCCGCCTCTGATCAGGCATGAAAACGGGGCCTTTCGGCCCCGTTCTGCATTACAGGTAGTAGGCCTTCAGCGGCGGGAAACCGTTGAACTCCACCGCGCTGTAGCTGGTGGTGTAGGCACCGGTGGACAGCCAGTAGAGGCGGTCGCCGATGGCCAGGTTCAGTGGCAGACCGTACTTGTAGTTCTCGTACATGATGTCGGCGCTGTCGCAGGTCGGGCCGGCGATGACCACTTCTTCGGTTTCGCCTTTTTTCTCGGTCCAGATCGGGAACTTGATGGCCTCGTCCATGGTTTCGATCAGGCCGGAGAACTTGCCCACGTCGGTGTAGATCCAGCGCTCGACCGCGGTGCGCGACTTGCGTGCCACCAGCACCACTTCGCTGACCAGGATGCCGGCGTTGGCGATCAGCGACCGGCCCGGCTCAAGGATGATTTCCGGCAGGTCGTCACCGAAGTCTTCCTTGAGGAAGCGAATGATCTCTTCGGCATAGGTCTCGAGGCTGTTGGTGCGGGTGATGTAGTTGGCCGGGAAGCCGCCACCCATGTTGATCAGCTTCAGCTCGATGCCGTCTTCTTCCTTCAGGCGCTCGAAGATCACCTTGACCTTGGCGATGGCGGCGTCCCACACGCTGATGTCGCGCTGCTGCGAGCCCACGTGGAAGGAGATGCCGTACGGCACCAGGCCCAGGTCGCGGGCGAGGATCAGCAGGTCCATGGCCATGTCGGTCTGGCAGCCGAACTTGCGCGACAGCGGCCAGTCGGCGGTGGTGGAGCCTTCGGTGAGGATACGCACGTAGACTTTCGAGCCCGGCGCGGCCTTGGCGATGTTGCGCAGGTCGGCTTCGGAGTCGGTGGCGAACAGGCGCACGCCTTTATCGAAGAAGTAGCGGATGTCCTTGGACTTCTTGATGGTGTTGCCGTAGCTGATGCGGTCAGGGCTGACGCCACGGCCAAGCACTTTGTCCAGCTCGTAGATCGAGGCGATGTCGAAGCTCGAGCCTTTCTCTTTGAGCAGGTCGATGATCTCGACGGCCGGGTTGGCCTTGACCGCGTAGTAGACCTTGGCGAATTCGAACCCGGCGCGCAGGTCGTCGTAGGCCTGGCTGATCATCTGGGTGTCGATGAGTACGAACGGGGTTTCCTGCTTATCGGCGAACGCCTTCATTTTCTGGAAGGTGTCACGCGCGAAATAGTCTTCGACCTGGATCGACATGCTCAAGGGCTCCATGGGCAAACTGAAAGAATAAGTGGCTGCAAACTGAACGTCCTCCGTATCCCCACTTTGGTTCGCCTACTTCCCAAGGCATGTCGCCGAAAGCAAAAAGGTCAACCGTGCCAGGGTGTGGCTGCGGGTGACCTTGCTGTCTCGTCGTCAGTACTTGAGCCGGATGGATCGTTTCCAGCATGGACGTTCGGCGCGCACTTTAGGGCGTGATTCCAGCAAGATCAACAGGCAATCCCGGTGGGTTCGCCGTGGATCGACGAGCAGTTACCTGAATAACCGACTCGTGTGACCGGCAGATGTTCCCCGGGATGTTTGAAGCGTTAAATATTGTGGAATAGACCGGGCTGGCCCCTTCGTGGGTGAACCCGCTCCCACAGGGATTACGCGATTCCTGTGGGAGCGGGTTTACCCGCGAAGGAGGCCAAGGTGTTCATATTTATGGCCACGTATACCTGGTACGTCGGTGCATGAAACTCGTCATAAATTTTTTGTTACCGACTGGCGGAATTGCCGCTTTTGATGAGAAACATTACTATTCGCACCCTTATCTGCCTGCCTGATGATCACCCACCGTGTCCGGACACAAAGGCTTCCTCGACCACTATCACGAGTTGATCGGCACCTGGACGCGCAAGTTGCGCAGTCGTCAGCAGGCCGAGGACCTCACCCATGATGCCTTCGTGCGGGTTCTGGAAAATCCGCGCGATCAGGTCGAGCAGCCACGCGCCTACCTGCACCAGACCGCACGCAATATCGCTGTCGATGGCTATCGCCGCGAAGACCGCCGCCAAGCCCTGGTGCTGGAAGGCTTCGACGACGAAGCGGCGGCGGGTGATGACCCGGAGGCCTACGTGCATGCCCTGGAACTGGCCGACAGTGTCGAGCGGGCGCTGGCCGAGCTGCCACTCAACTGCCGGCAGGTGTTCGTCTGGCAGAAGCTCGAGGGCCTGAGCCAGGCCGAGATCGCCGAGCGCATGGGCTTGAGCAAGAACATGGTCGAAAAGTATATGATCCGCACGCTCCGACATCTGCGTGAGCACCTGGATGTGTCGGCCAGATGAGTCAGGAGACCCCATTGATGAAACAGCATGCGTTCGACCCCGCCGGTGAGCAGGCGGCGGCCTGGTTCGCCCGGGTTCAGGACGCGCCGGGCGACGCCGAGCTGCAGGCGGCCCTGGAGCAGTGGCTGGCGCAGGATGCACGGCACCGCGACGAGTATCGCCGGCTCACGCAGCTGTGGCGCGCCGCCGAGCTGATTCCACGGCACCGGCTTCAGGCGCTCTGCGCGCCTGAGCCGGTGCGCCAGTTGCCACGCCGACGGGTGCTGCGCCAGGCGCTGGCGGCCGGGGTGGCGATTGCTGCACTTGGCCTGGGCTGGAGTGGCTGGCACTACCAGCGGCTCAATCATCAGGACGCATTGCAAACAGCACTGGGCGAGCGCCGTCAGTTCGACCTGCCGGACGGTTCGCAGTTGCAGCTCAACAGCGGCACACGGCTGAGCGTGGACTTTTCAGCGGGTCGCCGGCATGTGCTGTTGAGCCAGGGCGAGGCGATGTTCATCGTCGCCCACGACACTAGTCGCCCCTTTGTTGTCAGCACCGCCCAGGGAGAGGTGACGGTCACCGGCACGCGCTTCGACGTGCGCCAGGACCCGGCCAGCACCCGCGTGGCAGTGGAGCAGGGCTCGGTGCGGGTGCAAGGCGCAGGCGATGGGCTGGCGCAGTTGGGGGCCGGCCAGGGCTCGCATATCGATGCCCACGGCAAGGTTGCCGCGCCCTATGCCATCGACGTCGATTCGCTCACCGCCTGGCGCCAGGGCAAGCTGGTGTTCGACAACACGCCACTCAGCGAAGTGGTCGTCGAAGTGTCGCGCTACCGTGCCCAACCGCTGCGGGTCGCCCCCGGTAAAGTGGCCGGCCTGCGCCTGTCGAGCAGCTTCAGCACGGATGACCCCGATGCCCTGCTGCGCGCCTTGCCGAGCATCCTGCCGGTGGCGATCAAACAGCATGCCGATGGCTCCAGCGAAATAATTGCAAAATAGATTCAGGTTTTTTTTCGCCCGTTCGTCTTCCCCGCCAGCTGCAACTGCCAAGCATTTACATTTGCGTGCGGTTGGCGTTTATCCCGACCTTTCAGGATTTCTCGAAGACGTGAACAACAACAAGCCCCTTCTCCAGCTGCGCCGCCTGGCGCTGGCCCTGGCGGTCAGTGCCGCTGCCGCCAACAGCTACGCCGACAGCATCCGGATCCAGGCCCAGCCGCTGGCGACTGCCCTCAAGCAACTGGGCCAGCAGACCAACCTGCAGCTGTTCTTCAGCCCCGAACTGGTGGCGGGCAAAGAGGCTCCGGCGGTGTCCGGCGACCTGGCCCCGGAACAGGCGCTGCAGCAGCTGCTGCAAGGCAGCGGGCTGACCTTCGAGCAGTCGGCCGATACCGTGGTGGTCAAGCCGGCGGCAGTCGCCGGGACGCTGACAACCGGCAGCCTTGAGCTGGCGCCCACCGATGTGAAAGTGGTCGGCGACTGGCTGGGCGATGCTCAGCAGAGCGTGGTGCAGAACCACCCCGGCGCGCGCACCGTGGTACGCCGCGAGGCGATGGTGGAGCAGGGCACCATGAACGTGCGCGATGCCCTGCGGGGCATCCCCGGGGTACAGGTGCAGGACTCCAACGGCACCGGCGGCAGCGACCTGTCGCTGAACGTCGGCGTGCGTGGCCTCACCTCGCGCCTGTCGCCGCGCTCGACCGTGCTGATCGACGGCATCCCGGCCGCCTTCGCGCCCTATGGCCAGCCGCAGCTGTCGATGGCGCCGATCTCCTCGGGCAACCTCGACAGCATCGACGTGGTGCGTGGTGCAGGCTCGGTGCGCTATGGCCCGCAGAACGTCGGCGGGGTGATCAACTTCGTCACCCGGGCGATCCCCGAAAAGGCCAGCGGCGAGCTGGCGAGCACCCTTGAGACCTCGCGTTATGGCGGCTGGAAACACACCGAGTCGGCCTTCCTCGGCGGCACCGCCGACAACGGCATCGGCGTCGCGCTGCTGTACAGCGGCGTCAATGGCAATGGCTACCGGCGCAGCAACAACGACAACGACATCGACGATGTGCTGCTCAAGACCCACTGGGCGCCGACCGATGTCGACGAGTTCTGGCTGAACTTCCACTACTACGATGGCCGCGCCGACATGCCCGGCGGCCTGACCCAGGCCCAGTACGACCAGGACCCCTACCAGTCGCTGCGTGACTACGACTACTTCGCAGGCCGGCGCAAGGACGTGTCGTTCAAGTGGCAGCGCCAGCTCGACGACGCCACCCAGTTCGAGGTGTTGACCTACTACACCGACAGTTTCCGTGGCAGCACCATCGCTTCCAGCGACATGAAGACCCTGTCGTCGTACCCGCGCAACTACCACACCTTCGCCATCGAGCCGCGCTTGTCGCGGGTGTTCTTCGTCGGCCCGACCACCCAGGAGGTCAGCGTCGGCTACCGCTACCTGAAGGAGGCCATGCGCGAGCAATCGACCCGGTTGTCGTTGATCGACAATGTGCCGACCCAGACCGCCAAGTCCGACGGCCATGTGTTCCAGGACCGCAGCGGCGGCACCGAAGCCAGCGCTTACTACATCGATGACAAGATCGACGTGGGCAACTGGACCATCACCCCGGGTATCCGCTTTGAGCACATCAACACCGACTGGCGCGACCGCCCGGTGCTGGACGACAGCCTCAAGCCGGTGGTGGAGAAGAACCGCAGCATCACCAGCAACGAGCCGCTGCCGGCGCTGAGTGTGATGTACCACCTGTCCGATGCGTGGAAGCTGTTCGCCAACTACGAGACCTCGTTCGGCAGCCTGCAGTACTTCCAGCTGGGCCAGGGCGGTAGCGGCGACAGTACCGCCAATGGCCTGGAGCCGGAGAAGGCCAAGACCTACGAGCTTGGCACGCGCTATGACGATGGCCATTTCGCCGGTGAGCTGACGGCGTTCTACATCGACTTCGATGACGAACTGCAGTACATCAGCAACACGGTGGGCTGGACCAACCTCGGCGCCACCACGCACCAGGGTATCGAGGCGTCGGCGCGCTATGACCTGGCCGGGCTGGACCCACGCCTGCAAGGGTTGTCGGTAAATGCCGGGTACACCTACACCCGTGCCACCTACGAGGGTGACATCCCCGGCTTCGAAGGCCGCGACCTGCCGTTCTACTCGCGCCAGGTGGCGACTGCCGGCCTGCGTTACCAGGTCAATCGCTGGACCTGGAACCTCGATGCGTTCGCCCAGTCCGGGCAGCGCGCTCCGGGTACCGGCATGACCAAGACCGGCCAGTTCACCGGCAACTACATCACCGAACCGAGCGCCGATGGGCAGTACGGCGATATCCCGGGGTACGTGACCTGGCATGCCCGGGGTGGCTATGACTTCGGGCCGCAGCTGTCCAACCTGAAGTTGGCAGCCGGGGTGAAGAACCTGTTCGACAAGCAGTACTTCACCCGCTCCAGCGACAACAACTCGGGGATCTATGTGGGTGAGCCGCGCACCTTCTATGTGCAGGCCAGTATAGGGTTCTGATCCGAGATTGCCGGGGCCGCTTTGCGCCCCTTTCGCCGGCAAGCCGGCTCCCACATGGCATTGGCCAGGGTTACTAATGTGGGAGCCGGCTTGCCGGCGAAAGGGGCGCAAAGCGCCCCCTGCTTACTATCAGGAAGTCACAGCTTCAGCCGGCGACACGATATTCGTCTTGCCCCCCCGCGAGCGGCCCGAGCTCAGGTAGGCGGCAATCGACTCCTGGGTGACTTCGCCGAGGAACACCTGCTCGGCATCCAGCACCGGCAGCCACGCCCGGTTGAACTCGTACATCCGCGACAGCAGGATGCGCAGATGCTCATCGTGCGATGCCGTGGCGTTGAACGGCCGCAGGAAGTCGCCGCAGGTGCCCTGTTGGCGATGCATGTCGCGCCGGCGCACATAGCCCAGCGCCTTGTTCTGCCCGTCAGTCACCACCACATAGCGGCGGTCGTGCTCATCCAGCAGCTCGAGCGCATCGGCCACCGGCGTTTGCGGGCTCACCGACGGCGCGTTGTCCGCCGCATCTTCGGCACGCACCAGCAGCAGGCGTTTGAGCGTGCTGTCCTGGCCGACGAAGTTGCTGACGAAGTCGTCCACCGGGTGCGCCAGCAGGGTGTCCGGGTGATCCAGCTGCAACAGCTTGCCGGCGCGGAAGATGGCGATCTTGTCGCCCAGCTTGATCGCCTCGTCGATGTCGTGGCTGACCATGATCACGGTCTTGTTCAGCGCTCGCTGCATCTCGAAGAACTCGTTCTGGATCAGCTCGCGGTTGATCGGGTCGACCGCGCCGAACGGCTCATCCATCAACAGCACCGGCGCCTCGGCGGCCAGTGCGCGGATCACCCCGACGCGCTGTTGCTGGCCACCGGACAGCTCGCGCGGGTAGCGCTGCAGGTACTGCTTGGGCTCCAGCTTGATCATGCTCATCAGTTCGCGGGCGCGGTCGTGGCATTGCTGTTTGTCCCAGCCGAGCAGGCGCGGCACGACGGTGATGTTTTCCTCGATGGTCATGTTGGGGAACAGGCCGATCTGCTGGATCACGTAGCCGATATGGCGGCGCAGGGTCACTTCGTCCAGCCCGCTGGTGTCCTCGCCATTGATGAACACCTGGCCTGAGGTGGGGGTGATCAGGCGGTTGATCATTTTCAGCGTGGTGCTCTTGCCGCAGCCCGAGGGGCCGAGGAACACGCAGATCTCGCCTTCGTTGACGGTGAGGTTCACGGCATCGACGGCTTTGACCTCCTTGCCGTTGGCGTGGAAGGTCTTGCTGAGGTTCTTCAGTTCGATCATGGGCGCAGTCCTTCTGGAGTCAGGGCACGTTGC
This sequence comes from Pseudomonas sp. TWI923, assembly GCF_039673365.1. Classification (NCBI taxonomy): domain Bacteria; kingdom Pseudomonadati; phylum Pseudomonadota; class Gammaproteobacteria; order Pseudomonadales; family Pseudomonadaceae; genus Pseudomonas; species Pseudomonas sp. TWI923. The sequence goes on from NZ_JBDJLM010000025.1 coordinate 42,744, forward strand.
AGGGTTTGCAAGAGCAGGTCGGCGACGATCGCCAGCAGGCTGACCAGCACGGCGCCGACCAGCAGCATCGACATGTCGCTGCGGCTGATGGAGGTGAGGATGAGCACGCCCAGGCCGCCGGCGCCGATGGTGGCGGCGATGGTCATCACGCCGATGTTCATCACCACGGCGGTGCGCACGCCGGCGAGGATCACCGGCACGGCGATGGGCAGCTCGACCATGCGCAGGCGCTGGCCGAAGGTCATGCCGATGCCGCGCGCGGCCTCACGGATACCGGGCTCGACATTGGTCAGGGCCAGGTAGGTGTTGCGCAGGATCGGCAGCAGTGAATAAAGGAACACCGCGGTGATGGCCGGCAGCGGGCCGAGGCCCTGGCCGAATTTCGAGTAGAACGGCAGCAGCAGGCCGAACAGGGCGATCGACGGAATGGTCAGCAGCACCGTGGCGCTGGCCTGCAGCGGGCCGGCCAGGGACGGGAAGCGGGTCATCAGGATGCCCAGCGGCACGCCGACGAGGATAGCCAGGCCCACCGCGATGCCGACCAGGGTGATGTGCTGCCCGGTCAGTTGCAGGACCTGGGCCCAGTCCAGGTGGGCGAAGGTGTCGAGCAGGTTCATGGTGTCACCTCGCTGAGTGGGTGCGCTTGCAGGAACGCTGCGGCGACCACGGTCGGGCTCTGGTGCTCGACATCGACCTTGGCGTTGAGCTGGCGCATGGTCTCGTCATCCAGCTGTTCGGCCAGCGGCTTGAGCAGCGTGGCCAGTTGCGGATGGGCGTCGAGCACCGCCTGGCGCAGCACCGGGGCGGCGGTGTAATCGGGGAAGTAGTGCTTGTCGTCTTCGAGCAGCTTGAGGTTGAACGCGTTCAAGCGCCCGTCGGTGGTGTAGACCAGGCCGGCGAATACCTGGTTATTGCGCATCGCGGTGTACACCAGGCCGCCGTCCATCTGGCGGATGTTGCGTCGGTCCAGCGGCAGGCCGTACTGCTCGCGCAGGCCGACCAGGCCATCGGGGCGGTTGGCGAACTCGGTGTCCAGCGCTACCAGGTGCAGGCGTTGGTGCTCGTCGTGCAGTACCTGGTTGAGGTCGCTGATCGTGTTGATCTGCGGATAGGCCTCGGCAACCTGCTTGGGCAGGCCCAGGGCATAGGTGTTGCTGAACTTCGACGGGGTCAGCCAGATCAGGCCTTTTTGGGCATCGAGTGCTTTTACTCGGGCGTAGGTGGCGTCTGCGTTGGGCATGCGCTCGTCGATATGGTTGTAGGACACCAGCGACACGCCGGTGTATTCCCACATCAGGTCGAGCTGGCCGGTCTCCTGCGCCTGGCGCGCGATGTTGCTGCCAAGGCCGGTGGTCACGCGCACCTCGAAGCCGTTGGCACGCAGGTACTGGGCGGTGATTTCGGCGAGCACGGTCTGTTCGGTGAACATCCGTGCGCCGACGTGGATCAGCGGTTTTTCCGCTGCCTGGGTAAATCCTGCGTACAGCAGGGCCGCGCCCAGCAGCAAGGCGATTGTCTTGTTCATGGGTTCCCTTTTTTAGTGGGCCAGGCCACGTTCCAGCCAGCGCTTGCTGGAGGCACTTACCAGCGCGTCGAGCACCAGGGCCAGCAGTGCCGTGCACGCGGCGCCGAGCAACAGCTGCGGTTGGTTGTTCAGGGCGATGCCGGGGAAGATCAAACTGCCCAGGCTGTTGGCGCCGATCAGGAACGCCAGGGGCGCGGTGCCCACGTTCAAGGCCAGGGCCACCCGCACGCCGCCGACAATGATCGGCACGGCGTTGGGCAACTCCACCTGCCACAACTGCTGGCGCGGGGTCATGCCGATGCCGGTGGCGGCTTCCTTGAGCGAGGCAGGGACGTTTTTCAGGCCCTCGTAGGTGTTGCGCACGATGGGCAGCAGCGAGGCGAGGAACAGCGCGAAGATCGCCGGGCCTGCGCCGATGCCCAGAACGCTCAGGGCGATGGCCAGGACGGCCAGGGGAGGAATGGTGTTGCCAATGTTGAAGAACTGCATGAAGCGTTCGGCTTTGTCGACCCGTTGCGGTCGACTCAGGGCAATGCCGGCGGGGATGCCCACGGCCAACGCCGCCGCCATCGAAGCCAGCACCAGCACCAGGTGCGCTTGCAGGTAGAAAGCAAGATCGTCGCGATAGCGCGCGATCGTATCAATGCCGATCCAGTGGACCAGCAGGGCCAGGATGACGAGCACGGCGGCCCATCCCAACAGCCCTTTTCCGTAGCGTGCAGCCACAGGCGGACTCCTTCTTGTAGTCGGCGCTCGCACCCCCGTGTGGCCGGCCATTCCTGGCGGCGGGCGGTGTGAACGCGAGTAGCAGCATGAGGCGGGCAGAACGCCGCGATCACGCCATGAGCCGAACCCCGTCGGGCCCGAAAATGCTGATGAAACCAATCCCCCAACCGAAGCGGGTTGCAGAGGAGTGGACGTCTCCGTGGGCGTAAAGGTTCCCATCTGAGGCAGCATTTGGCCAGTGTTAATCACTGCCAATAGCGAAACATCACACGAAAAAACAGCGTGAATACTACCGTCGGCCGTTGAAGTACCTGCTATCGGTGCGCTTTCTGGCTGAGCAAGATTACCTGGTCAAAAAAACCAATATTCACTTGAGGGAGTATTCTCTCGGAGGTATTTTATTGGCCTGGTCGATCAGTTTTTGCGTGGAGTTTGCTGCGGAGTTCGAAACATTGGATAGAGCCGTGAAGAAGGAGCTCATGGGGCAGTTGAGGTTTCTCGAACACCAGGGGCCCGAAGTGGGCCGGCCGAAAGTGGACACACTGAAAGGCTCCCGACATCGCAACATGAAAGAGTTGCGATTCAGGGTCGGCAGAGGCGCGTGGCGCATTGCATTTGCATTCGACCCGGCTCGCTGTGCGGTGATGCTAGTGGCGGGCGATAAGGCGGGGTTGAATGAACGGCTTTTCTACCAGCGGTTACTCACGCGTGCAGATGATCGTTTTGACAACTACCTGCTTGAGAGGGAAAACAATGACCAAGACACTCGATGAGATGATGCGCAGCCTGCCGGATGACCTGCGGGCTGAAGCGGAAGAGCGCGGGCGTGAGTTGATCCGTGAGGAAATGACCTTGCAGGCACTGCGCAAGCAGCTCGCGTTGACACAGGAGGGCATGGCTCAGCGCCTGGATATTCGGCAAGCCAACATTTCCAAGGTGGAAAAGCGCACCGACATGCTGATTTCCACATTGCGCGACTACATCGAGGCGATGGGCGGCACGCTGGAACTGGTTGCTCATCTGCCAGGACGGCCGCCCATCACCCTGGACGGGTTCACCGATGCGCCTTTGTTGAAGGACTAGGGTGAGGGCGTTGGGTCTGCCGCTCATTCCCGGGATTTTGGTCCCCGCCCAACTTCAGGTATGATACGGCCCCTTTTTTAATCCCCCAGTCAGGCGATTTCCCATGACCAACCAGGCCGCCGAAGTCGCGAAGCGCCGCACTTTCGCAATCATTTCCCACCCCGACGCCGGTAAGACCACCATCACCGAGAAGCTCCTGCTGATGGGCAAGGCGATCTCCGTCGCGGGCACCGTGAAGTCGCGCAAGTCCGACCGCCACGCCACCTCCGACTGGATGGAAATGGAGAAGCAGCGCGGCATCTCCATCACCACCTCGGTGATGCAGTTCCCTTACCGCGAGCACATGATCAACCTGCTCGACACCCCCGGCCACGAAGACTTCTCGGAAGACACCTACCGCACCCTGACCGCGGTGGACTCGGCGCTGATGGTGCTCGACGGCGGTAAGGGTGTAGAGCCGCGCACCATCGCCCTGATGGACGTCTGCCGCCTGCGCGACACGCCCATCGTCAGCTTCATCAACAAACTCGACCGTGATATCCGCGACCCGATCGAACTGCTCGACGAAATCGAGGCAGTACTGAAGATCAAGGCCGCGCCGATCACCTGGCCGATCGGTTGCTACCGCGACTTCAAGGGCGTGTACCACCTGGCGGGCGACTACATCATCGTTTACACCCCGGGCCACGGCCACGAGCGTACCGCGGTGAAGATCATCGAAAAGCTCGACTCCGATGAAGCCCGCGCGCACCTGGGTGACGAATACGAGCGCTTCCTCGAGCAACTGGAGCTGGTGCAGGGCGCCTGCCACGAGTTCGACCAGGACGAGTTCATCAACGGCCAGCTCACCCCGGTGTTCTTCGGTACCGCATTGGGCAACTTTGGTGTCGACCATGTGCTCGACGCGGTGGTCGACTGGGCGCCGCGCCCGCTGGCACGTGTGGCCCATGAGCGTACCGTGGAGCCGGTGGAAGAGAAATTCTCGGGCTTCGTGTTCAAGATCCAGGCGAACATGGACCCGAAACACCGCGACCGTATCGCCTTCATGCGCATCTGCTCGGGCAAGTACGAAAAGGGCATGAAGATGCGCCACGTGCGCACCGGCAAAGACCTGCGCATCGGCGATGCGCTGACCTTCTTCTCCTCCGAGCGTGAACAGCTCGACGAGGCCTTCGCTGGCGACATCATCGGCCTGCACAACCATGGCACCATCCAGATCGGCGACACCTTCACCGAAGGCGAGGCGCTGGGCTTCACCGGTATCCCGCACTTCGCCCCGGAGCTATTCCGCCGCGTGCGCCTGAAGGACCCGCTGAAATCCAAGCAGCTGCGCCAAGGCCTGCAGCAGTTGGCCGAAGAGGGTGCGACCCAGGTGTTCTTCCCCGAGCGCAGCAACGACATCATCCTGGGTGCGGTCGGTGTGCTGCAGTTCGACGTGGTCGCCAGCCGTTTGAAGGAAGAGTACAAGGTCGAGTGCGCCTACGAGCCCATCACCGTATGGTCGGCGCGCTGGATCAGCTGCGATGACAAGAAGAAGCTCGAGGACTTCCAGAACAAGGCCATGGAGAACCTGGCCATCGACGGCGGTGGGCACCTGACCTACCTGGCGCCGACCCGGGTCAACCTGTCGCTGATGGAAGAGCGCTGGCCGGATGTGAAGTTCCGCGCGACCCGCGAGCATCACTGACAGCAGCTACAAGTTCCAAGCTGCAAGCTACAAGAAGAAGCGGGCCCGAATTGGCCCGCTTTTTCTTGCCGCTTGCAGCTTGAGGCTTTGCAACTGACGAATGTCAGTTGCCTGCTTTTATGCTGGTCCAGATCCGCGTCCTGATGCGGTCGATCTTCGCCGGCATCGCCTCCAGGGCATACAGCTTGCCCATCACATCCTCGCTCGGGTAGATCATCGTGTTGCCCTTGATGGCCGGGTCCACCTTCGCGTCGGCCTGCTGGTTGCCATTGGCGTACTGCACGAAATTGCTGATGCCCGCCATCACCTCAGGCTGCAACAGGTAGTTCATGTAGGCGTAGCCCGCTTTTTCGTCCGGCGCATCGGCCGGCATGGCGACCATGTCGAACCACAACGGCGCGCCTTCCTTGGGGATCGAATACCCCACCTTCACCCCGTTCTTCGCCTCTTCGGCGCGGTTCTTCGCCTGCAGCACGTCGCCCGAGAAACCCACCACCACGCACACATCGCCATTGGCCAGGTCACCGGTGTACTTCGACGAATGGAAGTAGCTGATGTACGGGCGCACCTTCATCAGCAGCGCCTTGGCCTTGTCGTAGTCGGCGGGGTCCTGGCTGTGCTGCGGCAAGCCCAGGTAATGCAGGGCGATTGGCAGCAGTTCGGGGCCGTTGTCCAGCACCGCCACGCCGCAGCTTTTCAGCTTGCCGATGTACTCGGGCTTGAAGATCAGGTCCCAGGAATCGACCGGGGCGTTGTCGCCCAGTACCGCCTTGACCTTGTCGATGTTGTAGCCGATGCCGGTGCTGCCCCACAGGTACGGGAAACCGTACTGGTTACCCGGGTCGTTGACCTCCAGGGCCTTGAGCAGCACCGGGTTGAGGTTCTTCCAGTTGGGCAACTGCGACTTGTCCAGCTTCTTCAGGGCCTTGCCCTGGATCTGCCGGGCCATGAAGTGGTTGGAGGGGAATACCACGTCGTAGCCGGAGTTGCCGGTCATCAGCTTGCCGTCGAGGGTCTCGTTGCTGTCGAACACGTCGTAGGTCGGCACGATGCCACTGGCCTGCTGGAAGTTCTTCAAGGTGTCGGGGGCGATGTAGCTCGACCAGTTGTAGATCTTCACCGAGTCGGCGGCGCTGGCCACGCTGGCGGCCAGCATCAGGGGAGCGAAAAGGAGCGTGCGCATGTCGGGGTTACCTTGCTTTGTCTGTTGTTATCGAAGGCAGGCGATCAGCGGATCAGAAGATCAGAACGTAGGTCTTGCGTACGGTCTCCTGGATGTCCCAGGTGCCGACGCTGTTGGCCGGTAGCATCAGTGCGTCTCCGGCTTCTATGACCAGGGGCTCGCCACCGTCGGGGGTGAAGGTGCAACGGCCCTTGATGAAATGGCAGAACTCCTGTTGCACGATCTGCCGCCGCCAGCGCCCCGGGGTGCATTCCCAGATGCCGGTCTCGACCCCGTCGCTGCGTTCGACGCAGGTGACCGAGGTGACTGCGACCGGCTCGCCGAGGGGCACGGCGACCGGGTTGCAGCTCTGCAGGATGGCGCTGTCGGTGTGCTTGAACTGGGTGATGCTCATGACCGGTGGATCCTGTTGTTGTGGAGGGGGAAGTCAGTGCATGAAGCCTTCCATGAAGTCGGCCAGCCCGCTGGCCAGGCGCCGCCGCCAGGGGGCGCTGGCCGGGCTGGCGAGGGTCCGGTCCTCGTGGACGAAACTCTGGATGATCGCGTTGTAGCCCAGCCAGCGGCATGGCTCGGGCGGCCAGCTGGCCAGGCTGGCCAGCGGGCGGTTGTCGTGTACCCAGGGCTGGGCGGTGAGGGCGTTGTGCTGGCCGAGGATCAGCGCCGCCAGGGTGCGCCCGCCGAGGTTGGTGGCACCGACGCCTTCGCCGCCGTAGCCGCCCGACAGCGCGATGCCACGCTGGCGGTCGCAGAGCATGTGCGGCCTGAAGCGTCGGGCCATGCCCAGATTGCCGCCCCAGGAATGGGTGATGCGCACGTGCTTGAGTTGCGGGAACAGCTCGCCGAACAGGTAGCGACGCAGTTCGACTTCGCTGTCGGTGAGGGTGAAATCTTCGCGTAGCCGGCCGCCGAAGCGGTAGCCGCCGCGGGCGCCGAACACCAGGCGGTTATCGGCGCTGCGCTGGCCGTAGGTGACCTGGCGGCTGTTTTCGCTGAAGGCCTGCCCCTGGCTCAGGCCGATCTGCTCCCAGGTCGATTCCGGCAGCGGTTCGGTGGCCACCAGCAAGCTCTGCACGGGCAACTGATGGCGCCCGAGCGGCGGCAGGCTGGCGGCATAGCCCTCCACTGCCGGCACGACCCAGTGGCTGCGGATGCGCGCCAAGGGTGTGCGTACCTCGCCGGTTTGCCAGTCGATGGCCGGGGTGTTTTCGTAGATGGCTACACCCAGGTTTTCCACTGCGCGGGCCAGCCCGCGCACCAGCTTGGCCGGCTGGATGGTCGCGGTGTGCGGGCTGAAGATCGCGCCGTAGGGGTTGCTGATGCGCAGCTGCGCATCCAGCTGCTCGGGGCGTAGCCAGTGGTAGTCGCCCTCGGTCATGCCCTGGCGATACAGGTCGTCCAGCCAGGCGCGCAGGCTGCGTTCCTGCTCCGGGTAGCGGGCTGCGCAGTAGAGCACGCCGCCCTTGCGGTAGTCGCAGTCGATGCCTTCGCGCTGCAGCACGCTGTGCACTTCGTCGGGGATGCCGTGCAGCAGGTCGATGCTGGCGCGGCGCTGTTGCGGTGACAGGCTGGCCAGCAGGCGGTCCTCACCCAGCAGGTTGCCCATCAGCCAGCCGCCATTGCGCCCGGAGGCACCGAAACCGGCGATGTTGGCCTCGATCACCGCGATGTTCAGCTGCGGGGCCTGGCGCTTGAGGTAATAGGCGGTCCACAGCCCGGTGTAGCCGGCGCCGATGATGCACACATCCAGATCCAGGTCTGCGCGCAGTGCCGGGCGTGCGCACAGCGGCTCTTCGAGCTGGTCCATCCACAGGCTGATCGTGCGCAGGGGTTGCATCGGGTCGGGCTCCACATCCGGTTGGGTCTGTGGCCGATGCTAGTGAAGGGCGGGGAGGGCTGTCTTACGTGCGTGCACGCAGGGAAATTTGCTTGAGGTAGGCCTTGGGCGACAGCCCGGTGTGTTCGCGGAAGCACTTGTAGAACGCCGACAGCGAGTTGAACCCGGCATTGAACGCCAGCTGGTCGATCGGGGCTTCGGCGCTGCCGTTGTCCAGGCCGGCCATCAGGTATTGCAGGCGCGCCTGGTTGACGTAGCGGTAGAAGCTCTGGCCCAGCACCTGGTTGAGCAGGTAGGAAATCTGGTTGCGGCTGTAGCCGCTTTCGTCGGCCACTTGTTGCAGGTCCAGCTCGGGGTCCAGGTAGGGGCGCTGGTGATTGAAGTAGTGCTCCAGGTCCTGGGCCATGGTCGACAGCTGGCGCGGCGACAGGCCCAGGCGGCTGGTGGCCGGGCGCGGGCCACCCGCCTGGCTGCCCTTGGCGTGCTGGCGCACCAGTGTTGCGTATTCGTTGATCCGCCAGATCAACCCGTCCTTGACCGTGATCGCCTCGCTGGACTGGAACGCCACCAGCCCTTCGCCACCTTGCACGGTGACCTGGTACTGGATGAACGCGGTACAGCCGTCGACGCGGATGCGGTCGCTGTGGACGATGTCCTCGCCGGCCTCGTGGGGCAGGCAGGCGCGCACGTAGTCGCGCAGCTCGTCATGGCCGAGCACGCGGTTCTGGAAGAAGTCGTGGTACTGGATATCCGGGTGGTACAGCGCCATCACCCCGTCCAGGTCGCGATGCTTCCAGCACAGGTGGTAGCGCATGACGGTGTCGGCGGTGAGCGGGGTTTGCCCAGGGCCGTCGGGGAGGGTGGTCGAGGTCATGGCAGCGATAGTGCATTGGCCCGCTTGCGGGTGACAAGGCCAGGCATTGCAGAACGCCTTCGGGGCCAAGCGGTGATCCGGCATTTTGCACGGCGAATCAAAGCGGCTTAACAGCTAAGGCCTTGTTTCATATGGATGTCATTTTTTGACACAACTGGCATGAGCGCTGCACGGACCTTGGTAGACCACGAACGAGGAGAAGCATCATGCGCTCGATACTGCTGTGGATGATCGGTGTGCCGATTCCGGTGATCATTCTGATCTGGTTCTTCATGCATTGAGAAAATCGCGGGGCAAGCCCGCTCCCACGAGGCCTGTGCAAACTCGTGGGAGCGGGCTTGCCCCGCGATAAGGTTTAAAGGAACTGCTCGGCGTAGTGGCAGGCCACCTGCCGCGTACCCACCTGCCGCAGCGCCGGCACCTCCTTGGCGCAACGCTCGGTGGCATACGGGCAACGCTTGTGGAACGCGCAGCCATCCGGCGGATTCAGCGGGTTGGGCAGCTCACCGGCAATGCGGATCTTCGGCTTCAGCGGGTCCGGATGGATCGCTGGCGTCGCCGACAACAGTGCCTGGGTGTACGGGTGCAGGGGTTTTTCGTAGATATCCTCCTTCGGCCCCATCTCCGCCGGGCGGCCCAGGTACATCACCAGCACCTGGTCAGCCACATGGCGCACCACCGCCAGGTTGTGGGAGATGAACACGTAGGCGGTGTTGAACTCCTTCTGCAGGTCCATGAACAGGTTCAGCACCTGGGCCTGGATCGACACGTCGAGCGCCGAGGTCGGCTCATCCGCCACCAGCACCTTGGGCTGCAGCATCATCGCCCGGGCCAGGGCGATGCGCTGGCGCTGGCCACCGGAAAACATGTGCGGGTAGCGCTGGTAGTGCTCGGGGCGCAGGCCCACCTGCTCCATCATCTTCTGCACTTTTTCGCGGCGCTCGGCTTTGCTCAGCGAGGTGTTGATCAGCAGTGGCTCGGCCAACTGGTCACCGATCTTCTGCCGCGGGTTGAGCGAGGCGTAAGGGCTTTGGAACACCATCTGCACATCGCGGCGCAGCTGCTTGCGCTCGGCCTTGCCGGCGCCGTTGACCTCGGTGCCGGCGATCTGCAGCGAGCCGGACGACGGCTCCTCGATCAAGGTCAAGGCACGGGCCAGGGTCGACTTGCCGCATCCCGATTCGCCGACCACGGCCAGGGTTTTGCCAGCCTCCAGTTCAAACGACACGCCGTTAAGCGCGCGCACCAGGGCATGGCCCTTGAACAGGCCGCGGGACACTTCGTAGTGACGGGTCAGCTCACGGGCTGAAAGAACGACGGCCATCACGCCACCTCCTGGTTGAGCGGGTAGAAGCAACGCACCAGGCTATGGGCCTGTGGGTCGAGGGCGGGGCGTTGGCGGCGGCAGTTGTCCTGCACGTAAGGGCAGCGTGGCGACAACAGGCAACCCTGCGGGCGGTCGTAGCGGCCGGGAACGATGCCGGGCAGGGTGGCCAGGCGTTCGGCGCCGATACTGTGCTCGGGGATGGCCGCCAGCAGCGCTTCGCTGTAGGGGTGGGCAGGGATGTCGAAGAGTTCCGGCACCTGGCCGACCTCGACGGCTTGGCCTGCATACATCACACACACGCGTTTGGCGGTCTCGGCGACCACGGCCAGATCGTGGGTGATCAGGATGAGCGCCATGTTGCGCTCTTTCTGCAGGTTGACCAGCAGCTCCATGATCTGCGCCTGGATGGTCACATCCAGCGCGGTGGTCGGTTCGTCGGCGATCAGCAGCTTGGGTTCACCGGCGATGGCCATGGCGATAGCCACCCGTTGGCTCATGCCCCCGGACAGTTGGTGCGGGTAGGCGTCCAGGCGGCTTTCGGCGCCCGGGATCTCGACTTTTTTCAGTAACTCCAGGGCCCGCTGGCGGGCGGCCCTGCCCTTGAGCCCGAGGTGCTGGCGCAGCACTTCCTCGATCTGGTAGCCCACGGTGTAACTGGGGTTGAGCGCGGTCATCGGGTCCTGGAAGACCATGGCGATGTCCTTGCCCACCACCTTGCGCCGTTGCCGGCCGCTGAGCTTGAGCATGTCGGTGCCATCGAAGGTGAGGGCATCGGCGGTGATGCGCCCGGGGGCGTCGATCAGCCCCATCAGGGCCATCATGGTGACCGATTTGCCGGAGCCGGACTCGCCGACGATGGCGAGGATCTCGCCGGCGTCCACGTTCAGGTCGAGGCCGTCCACCACCGGTACTGCATTGGCGTCGCCGAAGCGCACGTTCAGGTTGTTGATCTGCAACAGTGACATGGCGGTCTCCTCAGGCGGCGTTCTTGAGTTTCGGGTCCAGCGCATCGCGCAGGCCGTCGCCCATCAGGTTGATGGCCAGGACACTGAGCAGGATGGTCAGGCCGGGCAGGCTCACCACCCACCAGGCGCGCTCGATGTAGTCGCGCGCCGAGGCCAGCATGGTGCCCCACTCGGGGGTGGGCGGCTGCACGCCAAGGCCGAGGAAGCCCAGGGCGGCGGCGTCGAGGATTGCCGAGGAGAAACTCAAGGTGGCCTGCACGATCAGCGGGGCCATGCAGTTGGGCAGCACGGTAACGAACATCAGCCGTGGCAGGCTGGCGCCGGCCAGGCGTGCGGCGGTCACGTAGTCACGGTTCAGCTCGCCCATCACCGCGGCGCGGGTCAGGCGCACGTAGGACGGCAGCGAAACGATGGCGATGGCGATCACCGTGTTGATCAGGCCTGGGCCTAGGATGGCGACGATGGCCACGGCCAGCAGCAGCGAGGGCAGGGCGAGCATTACATCCATCAGGCGCATGATCGACGGGCCGAGAATCTGCGGGAAGAACCCGGCCAACAGGCCCAGCAGGATGCCGGGGATCAGCGACATCACCACCGACGACAGGCCGATCAGCAGCGACAGGCGTGCGCCCTGGATAAGCCGTGAAAGCAGGTCGCGGCCCAGTTCGTCGGTGCCGAGGATGAACTGCCAGGTGCCGCCTTCGAGCCACACCGGTGGCGTGAGCAGGAAGTCGCGGTACTGCTCGCTGGGGTTGTGCGGTGCCACCCAGGGCGCGAACAGGGCGCAGAACACCACCAGGGTCATGAAGGCCAGGCCGGCAACCGCGCCTTTGTTGCGCGAGAAGGCCTGCCAGAACTCCTTGTAGGGCGAGGGGTAGAGCAAACTTTGGTCAACCGCGGCTGGCGGGGTGACGGATTTTGGAATCGGGCTGGTCATGACGAAGTCCTCAGCGCTGATGGCGGATGCGTGGGTTGACCAGGCCGTAGAGGATGTCCACGACGAAGTTGACCAGGATCACCAGGCAGGCGATCAGCAGAATGCCGTTCTGCACCACGGGGTAGTCACGGGCGCCGATGGCCTCGATCAGCCATTTGCCGATGCCCGGCCAGGAGAAGATGGTTTCGGTGAGCACGGCGCCGGCCAGCAGCGTGCCGACCTGCAGGCCGAACACGGTCAGTACCGGGATCAGGGCGTTGCGCAGGCCGTGGATGAACACCACGCGGGCGGGCGACAGGCCTTTGGCGCGGGCGGTGCGGATGTAATCCTCGCGCAGCACTTCGAGCATCGACGAGCGGGTCATGCGGGCGATCACCGCCAGCGGGATGGTGCCCAGCACGATGGCCGGCAGGATCAGGTGCATCAGCGCGTCCTTGAACGCCCCTTCTTCGTCGCTGAGCAGGGTGTCGATGAGCATGAAGCCGGTCTTCGGCTCGATGTCGTAAAGCAGGTCGATGCGCCCGGAAACTGGTGTCCAGCCCAGGCTCACGGAGAAGAACATGATGAGAATCAGGCCCCACCAGAAAATCGGCATGGAGTAGCCGGCCAGTGAGATGCCCATGACGCCGTGGTCGAACAGCGAACCGCGCTTGAGCGCGGCGATCACCCCGGCCAGCAGGCCGATGATGCCGGCGAACAGCAGGGCGGCAAAGGCCAGTTCGAGGGTCGCCGGGAACAGCGTGGTGAACTCGTGCCAGACGCTTTCGCGGGTGCGCAGCGACTCACCGAGATCGCCCTGGGCAAGCTTGCCGACGTAGTCCAGGTACTGCACCGGGAGCGGTTTGTTCAGGCCAAGGCGCTCCATGGCCTGGGCATGCATTTCGGGGTCGACCCTGCGTTCACCCATCATCACTTCGACGGGGTCGCCGGGGATCAGGCGTATGAGCGCGAAGGTCAGCAGGGTGATACCGAAGAAGGTCGGGATCAGCAGGCCCAGACGCCGGGCAATGAAACTCAACATGTTTGGGGTACCTCATCAGCCACTAAGGGCACAGCCGCCGGCTGCCTTGCAGATCGCCGGCGGTCGTTGTTGTTCTACTTCACCTTGGTGGTGGCGAAGTTATTGTTGGTCAGTGGGTTGATCACGTAGCCCTCGACGTTCTCGCGCATCGCAGTGAACATCTTCGGGTGGGCCATGCTGATCCACGGTTGGTCCTCATCGTACACCGCCAGCGCTTCGCTATAGAGTTTGGCGCGTTCGTCGTTGTCGATGGCTTCACGGGCGCGGGTGATCAACTGCTGGAACTTGGGGTTGCACCAGCGCGCATAGTTCTCGCCGGATTTTGCCGCATCGCAACTGAGCAGCGGGCTGAGGAAGTTGTCCGGGTCGCCGTTGTCACCGGCCCAGCCGGTCGACACGAGGTCGGCCTCGCCGTTCTTGGCTCGGCGCAACATTTCGGCCCATTCCATCACGCGAATATCGAGCTTGATACCGACCTTGGCCAGGTCGGCCTGCAGCATTTCCGCAGACAGGCGTGGGTTGGGGTTGGTCGCGCCACCACCATTGCGGGTGAACAGCGTGATCACCGTGCCTTCCGGTACGCCGGCTTCCTTGAGCAGGGCGCGAGCCTTGTCCAGGTCGTGGGGCGGGTTCTGGTTGGCACTGTTGTAGCCGAGCATGCTCGGTGGATACGGGTTGACCCCTACCATCGCGTTGCCCTTGCCGAACAACTGGTCGACGTGGGTCTGGCGGTCGAAGGCCATGTTGATCGCCTTGCGCACGCGGACGTCGCTCAGGTACTTGTGCTCGGTGTTCATCGCGATGTAGCCGGTGACCAGCGCTTCGATCTCGGCAACCTTGAGTTTCGGGTCGGCCTTGATCGAGGACACGTCGTCAGGCTTGGGGTACAGCGCCACCTGGCACTCGTTGGCACGCAGTTTTTGCAGGCGGACATTGCTGTCGGTGGCGATGGCGAAGATCAGAGCGTCGGCCGGTGGCTTGCCACGGAAGTAGTCCGGGTTGGGCTTGTAGCGGACCTGGGCGTCCTTGTTGTAGCGCTGAAAGACGAACGGGCCGGTGCCGATGGGCTTGCTGTTGAGCTCGGCGGTCTTGCCGGCCTTGAGCAACTGGTCGCCGTATTCGGCGGAGTAGATCGAGGTGAAGGCCATGCCCAGGTCATGCAGGAAGGGTGCTTCCGGGCGGGTCAGGGTGATCACCACGGTGTGGTCGTCGGTCTTCTCCACCGATTTGAGCAGGTCCTTGAAGGCCATGCTCTCGAAATAGGGGTAGCCGACGCTGCTCTTGTCGTGCCACGGGTGGTCTGGCCTGAGCTGGCGGTTCAGGCTCCACAGCACGTCGTCGGCGTTGAAGTCGCGGGTGGGGGTGAAGTAGTCGGTGCTGTGGAACTTCACGCCTTCGCGCAGGTGGAAGGTGTAGACCAGGCCGTCCGGGCTGATGTCCCAGTGGGTGGCCAGGGCCGGCTGGATATCCGTGGTGCCTGGCTTGAAGTCGACCAGGCGGTTGAAGATGGTCTCGGCCGAGGCGTCGGCGGTGACGGCGGTGGTGTACTGGACAATGTCGAAGCCCTCGGGGCTGGCCTCGGTGCACACCACCAGCGGCTTGGCCGCAACGGTGGATGCAGCGCCCAGGATGACCGCTGCCAGGGCAGCGCGTAGCGGTAACGATTTCATGAAACCTCCCTGCAGTGCTATTCCAGCGTAGCCGCCACGGCCCGTGGGGAGTCGGGCCGTGGCGCCAGCGGTCAGAGAATGTTGAATGGAATGGTGGTGACCAGGCGGAACTCGTCGAGGCTGCCATCGCCCTGGGCCTTGCTGGCGCGGTGGGCGGTGTAGGTGGCGCGGATGCTGGTGTCTTTCAGCGGGCCGCTCTGCACTGCGTAGCTGGTGCCGAAGCCCCACTCGTAGTGGTTTTCGCCGTCGAGGCCATTGACGTCGTAGGCGGTACCCCGGTAATGGGTGCCGTCGATACCCCAGCCACGGGCGTTGTACAGGTTGAACTTGAGGCCTGGCACGCCATAAGGCGCCATGTTCAGCACGTAGCTGATCTGCAGCGATTTCTCGTTGGGGCCGTTGAAGTCCGACAGCAGCGAGTTGGCCAGGTAGATGCCGTTGGTTTCATGCAGATAGTCGAAGTACTCGTTGCCATTCACCTGCTGCCACGAAGCGCTCAGGGTGTGGGCCTGATGGGTCAGGCCGAACGACAGGCTGTAGGTGTCGTTGTCGATCTCGCCCATCTTCTTGCTGCCGGCGTCCACGGTCTTGTAGTAGTTCAGGCCGGTGGTCAGGCTCAGCACGGCGCTGTCGCCCAGCACATGGTTGGCGCCGAAGTAGTACTGGTTCCAGAAGTCGTCGACCTTGGTCGCGTACAGGCTGGTGCTCAGGCTCTTGAGCGGCTGATAGTTGATGCCGGCGGTGCTGGCGCGGTCGGTTTCAACACCGGTGGCGCTGTACTCGCTGCGGAACTTGCTCAGGCTCTGTTCGGTACGTGGCGAGACGCGGTCGAAGGTGCCCAGGTCGAACGACAGGTTGTCGAACTCGGCGCTGTGCAGGAAGGCACCCTGGAAGCTCGACGGCAGCGCGCGGTTGCCGATGTAGGCGATCATCGGGGTGTCGACCGACTGGCGGCCGAGGGTGAGGGTGGTGTTGGACACCCGCGCCTTGACGTTGCCCAGGCCCATCTTGCTCCACTGGCCGATCACGTCGCCGTCGCTGTGGGTGAGCGTGCGGTTGTTGGGGCCGGCCACGGCGGCACGGCCGCGTTCCAGCGCAACGGCGTTGTAGGCGGCGGCTTCGACGGCGAAGCCCACGGTGCCCTCGGTGAAGCCAGAGCTGTAGTTGAGGATGGTGCCCTGCACCCAGTTGTCACGGCTGTGGGTAGGCTGGCGAGTACCGTCGCTCTTGTAGTACTTCCACAGTGGCGCGCGGGTGGCGCGTTCGCGGGCATACCAGTTGCGGGTACTGCCGGACAGGCTCTGGCCGTCGATGAAGCCCTTGGCCTCGGCTTGTTCACTGCCGGACTTGAGCGTGGTAGGGACGAAGTCCTGGCTCATCGGTTCGGCCTGGGCCAAGGCGCTGAAGGCGCCGATGGACAAGGCCAATGCGGTTTTCATGGTGCGTTTCAAAATCAAAGCTCCCTTTCTGTTCTTTTAGTTATCACCCGTGCCTCGTGGGCCGGGCCTGCAACGGTGACGCGGTACTGCAGGTATTCGCCTGGGGTCGCCAGGCAAATCCAGGCTGCACGCGGCCGCGGGAGTGGGTCGCACTCCCGGCCAGACCATGCAGGGGTCAATCGATACTGACGCCGGAGAAAACGTTGCGTCCGAAGGGGCTGACCTTGAAATCGTTGACGTTACTGCTCAGCGGTTGGTTGACCGTGGAGTGGGCCACGGGCGTGATCGGTACCTGTTGCTTGAGGCGTTGCTGGGCCTGCTGGTAGAGGGCGCTGCGTTGTTCGCGGTCGGTGACCTGCTTGGCTTGCTTGACCAGCGCGTCGTACTGCGGGTCGCACCACAGCGAGTAGTTGTTGCTGCCGATGGCGTCACAGTTGTAGAGCGTGCCCAGCCAGTTGTCGGGGTCGCCGTTGTCGCCGGTCCAGCCGATCAGGGCGATATCGTGCTCACCGCTCTTCATGCGCTTGAGGTATTCCCCCCACTCGTAGCTGACGATGCGCACTTTGAAACCGAGCTTGCTCCAGTCGGCCTGAAGCATTTCGGCCATGAGCTTGGCGTTGGGGTTGTAGGGGCGTTGTACGGGCATGGCCCAGAGGGTGATTTCGGTGCCTTCCTTGACCCCGGCCTGCTTGAGCAGGGCCTTGGCCTTTTGCGGGTCGAACGGTGCGTCCTTGAGCGAGTCGTCGTAGGACCACTGCGTGGGCGGCATGGCATTGACCGCAAGTTGCCCGGCTTCCTGGTAGACGGCCTGGATGATCGCCTGCTTGTTCACCGCCATGTCCATGGCCTGGCGTACTTCGAGGCGGTCGAAGGGTGGGTGCTGGGTGTTGTAGGCGATGTAGCCGAGGTTGAAGCCGGGCTGCTGCAGCACCTGCAGCTTGCCGTCCTGCCTGAGTGCGGGCAGGTCGGCCGGGCGCGGGTGCAGGGTGACCTGGCATTCGTTGCGGCGCAGCTTCTGGATGCGTACCGACGGGTCGATGTTGATGGAGAACACCAGGTTGTCGAGCTTCACCTGGTCGGGGGCCCAATAGTCCTTGTTGCCCTTGTAGCGAATCTGCGCGTCTTTCTGGTAACGCTGGAACACGAACGGGCCGGTGCCGATTGGTTTCTGGTTGATGTCGCTCGGCCTGCTCTCGGCCAGCAGGTGTTCGGCGTACTCGGCGGAGAGGATCGCGGCGAAGGCCATGGCGAGGTTCTGGATGAACGCGGCATCGACCTTGTTGAGGGTGAACACCACGGTCAGCGGGGTGGTCTTCTCGACCTTGGCGATGTTCTTGTCCAGCCCCATGCTGATGAAGTACGGAAATTCGGTGGGGTAGGCCTGGCGGAACGGGTGCTGCTTGTCGAGCATGCGGTTGAAGGTGAACAGCACGTCGTCGGCGTTGAAATCCCTGGTGGGCTGGAAGCCCTTGTTAGCGTGGAACTTCACCCCGGGCCGCAGGTGGAAGGTGTAGCGCAGGCCGTCGTCGGAGACCTGCCAGTCGGTGGCCAGGGCTGGATGCACGGCGGTGCCGCCGCGCTCGAACTCGACCAGGCGGTTGTAGATCGGTTCGGCGGCATCGTTGTCGGTGGCCGAGGTGTACTGGGCGGTGTCGAAGCCTGCCGGGCTGCCTTCGGAGCAGAACACCAGGTTGTTGGCCAGTGTCAGCGGCGCGTGGCTCAGCAGGCCGAGTGCAAAGAGGGTGGAGCACAGCGTGGTAGGGCGCATGGCAAATCCTTTGTCCTGGTCTTTTCTGGCCGCGACAGGCAAAGCGCGGCGATGACATCCCGGCCCTGACGATAGAGTCGTCAAGGCGTGGGAGCCATGGTTCAGAGACTGATAAGGGAGCGGGAGTATTCCGGCGACTGCGGTGGAAAAGTCCTACGCGCCGCCCGGTCATGTAATCGCCCCGCCGCAAACCGTGCGGGCGGGGCGGGCATGGCCGTTACTTGTCCACGCTTACCCCGTAGAAGGAGTTCAGGCCGAAGGGGCTGATCTTGAAGTCCTTCACGGACGTGCTCATGGGCTGATACACGGTGGAGTGGGCGATCGGGGTGATCGGCACCTGTTCCTTGAGGATGTGTTGCGCCTGCTTGTACAGCTCGGTGCGTTTAGCCTGGTCGGGGGTGGCCTTGGCTTGCTTGATCAGGTCGTCGTACGGCTTGTAGCACCACTTGGAGAAGTTGTTGCCGTCCATGGCGTCGCAGCCATAGAGGGTGCCCAGCCAGTTGTCCGGGTCACCGTTGTCGCCGCTCCAGCCAATCAGCATGGCACCCTGCTCACCGCCCTTGGAGCGCTTGATGTACTCACCCCATTCGTAGCTGACGATCTTGGCCTTGATACCGATCTTGGCCCAGTCGGACTGCAGCATTTCGGCCATCAGCTTGGCGTTGGGGTTATAGGGGCGTTGCACCGGCATGGCCCACAGGGTGATCTCGGTGCCTTCCTTGATGCCGGCTTCCTTGAGCAGCTGCTTGGCCTTCTCGGGGTCGTACTTGGCATCCTTGATGGTAGTGTCGTAGGACCACTGGGTTGGCGGCATGGCGTTGACCGCCAGCTGGCCGGCGCCCTGATACACCGACTCGATGATCTGCTGCTTGTTCACCGCCATGTCCAGGGCTTCACGCACCTTGAGTTGCGACAGCGGGTTAGGCTCGTTGCTGCCCTTGACCTTGTCCATCACGTTGTAGGCGATGTAGCCGAGGTTGAAACCGGCCTGGTCGGGCATCTTCAGCTTCGGGTCCTGCTTCAGCGGCTGGATATCGGCCGGGCGGGGGAACAGGGTGACCTGGCACTCGTTCTTCTTGAGCTTCTGCATGCGTACCGAGGCGTCGGTGCTGATGGCGAAGATCAGGTTGTCGATCTTCACGTCCTCGGGCTTCCAGTAGTCCTTGTTGCCCTTGTAGCGGATCTGCGCGTCCTTCTGGTACTTGCTGAACACGAATGGGCCGGTGCCGATCGGCTTCTGGTTGATGTCGGCAGGCTTGCCTTGCTTGAGCAGTTGGTCGGCGTATTCGGCCGACTGGATCGAGGCGAAGCTCATGGCCAGGTTCTGGATGAACGCGGCGTCGACCTCGTTGAGGGTGAACTTCACGGTGTGGTCATCGACCTTCTCGACCTTGGCGATGTTCTTGTCCATGCCCATGTCGGTGAAGTACGGGAATTCGGTGGGGTACGCCTTGCGGAACGGTTGGTCCTTGTCGAGCATGCGGTTGAAAGTGAACAGCACGTCGTCGGCGTTGAATTCGCGGGTCGGCTTGAAGTAGTCGGTGGTGTGGAACTTGACGCCTTCACGCAGGTGGAAGACGTAGGCCTTGCCGTCGTCGGACACTTCCCACTTGGTGGCCAGGCCCGGAATCACCGCGGTGCCGCCACGTTCGAATTGCGTGAGCCGGTTGAAGATGGTTTCAGCCGAGGCGTCGAAGTCGGTTCCGGTGGTGTATTGGCCTGGGTCGAAGCCGGCCGGGCTGCCTTCGGAGCAGAACACCAGGTTGGTCGCGGCGAGGGCGGAGGGAGCGCCGGCTAGCAAGCCTGCGCCGACCAGGAACGGAATGACTGCGTGTTTGAGCATGGTGGCCTCATTGTTGTCATTTTTTTAGAGTGAGGCGGCCTCGTGAGCCGACCTGCGGATACTTATGCAGGGGCTATTCCCAATGCAACACTCAGCAGGGTGGTTGGCGGCAAAACGTGGGACGGTCGTACATGGATGTCGCAAAAATATAAGTTTGTCGAATGTTGATCGTTTGCGCGGCCTGAAATTGCAAGAATTTCAAGATGTTTCGCATTTTCGGTGACAGGTGGACGCACCTGATTGGTGCGTAGGAATAGTCGGAAAGTGCTGTCCGAGGCGGATTTCACCGCCACGGACATCCACTTGGAGGGGTCAGGGCACCTGGACTTCGATCAGGCCATCGGCGCTCATGCTGACTTCGCTGGTGCCGGCCTCGATATCAGGCGCTGGCGCCGCTTCGTCGGCAGCCTTGGCCATCATCGCCATCGGTGCGCTGCGCAGGTACGGGCGCGGGTAGCCGCTGCTGTTGAGGTTCAGGCTGACCACCTTGTAGCCCTTGCCGCCGAGCGCTTCGGTGGCCAGCTGGGCGCGAGCCTTGAACGCGGCCACGGCATCCTTGAGCAGCTCGTCTTCGCTGGTCTTGCGGGTGGCCGGGGCGATGGAGAAGTCCATGCCGCCCATCTTCAGGTCCTGCAGCAGTTCGCCGGTGAGCTTGGACAGGGCCGGGAAATCGGCACTTTCCAGGCGCAGTTCGGCGCGCTCACGCCAGCCGGTGATCTTCTGCCCCTTGGTGTCGTAGATCGGGTAGCTGTTGCGGCTGCCCTGGCTGATCTTCACGTCCTTCACGTCACGGGCCTGCTGTACGGCCTTGTTCATGGTTTCGGTGATCTGCTTGGCGAGCTTGCCCGGGTCGCTGTTCTGCGCTTCGCTGTACAGCGTCACGACCATCAGGTCGCGGGCGACTTCCTTGCTGACTTCGGCGCGCAGCGACACCTGGTTGTAGCGTGGCTCGTCGGCGGCCACGGCGGGCAGGGTGGCGAGCAGGCCGCAGGACAGGGCGAAGGCTTTGCCGCGACGGGAAATGTGCATGTGTAGCTCCTTGGCAATGAAAAGCGTGGTTAGAACGTTCGTGCCACGCATGGCCGATCAGACCGGGAACAGTTTAGGCAGTTCAAAGCGACAAGCGGCAAGCTGTAAGAAAGTATGTGAGTATTATCGAGATAAGTTTCACAGCCCCAAGGTCAGAGCATCTAATGAAGATTCGCCGCGAGAACGCTTGAAGCTTGTAGCTAGAGTCTTGAAGCTGACTCGTGTGGCGCTTTGCCGCATCGCTGCAGTGAAGCGCCTGGCTTCGGTATACTCCAGCCGATTTTCTTGGAGCCTCATCGGGAGAGCTCATGCTCGCCGCCGCACATCCGCTGTCCGCTACACGCCAGAACCTTTGGCGCCTGACCTTCATCCGCATCCTTGTGCTGGCTGCCCAGGCCGGTTCCGTGGGCGTGGCCTACTGGACCGAGTTGCTGCCGCTGCCATGGTTCTCGCTGGTGGTCACCCTGGCCTTGTCGTCGCTCTTGTGCGCGTTCACCGCCGTGCGTTTGCGCCTGTCACTGCCGGTCACCGAACTCGAGTATGCGCTGCAACTGGCCTGCGACCTGCTGATCCACAGCGCGCTGCTGTATTACTCCGGTGGTTCGACCAACCCCTTCGTCTCTTATTACCTGGTGCCGCTGGCGATTGCCGCCGTCACGCTGCCGTGGATCTACTCGCTGGTGCTGTCGGGCATCGCCCTGGTGGCCTACAGCCTGCTGTTGGTGCAGTTCTACCCGCTGGAAACCTTGCCGCAGTCGCGCGACACCATGCAGGTCTACGGCATGTGGCTGAGTATCGCCCTGGCCGCGGCGGTGATTACCTTCTTCGCTGCACGCATGGCCGAGGAGTTGCGCCGCCAGGAGCACCTGCGTGCCGAGCGCCGTGAAGAGAGCCTGCGCGACGAACAACTGCTGGCGGTGGCCACCCAGGCCGCCGGCGCCGCCCATGAGCTGGGCACGCCGTTGGCGACCATGAGCGTGCTGCTCAACGAAATGCGCCAGGACCACACCGATCCGCTGCTGCAGGAAGACCTGCAGATCCTTCAGGACCAGGTCAAGCTGTGCAAGGAAACCCTGCAGCAACTGGTGCGCGCTGCCGAAGCCAACCGCCGCCTGGCCATCGTCGAGCAGGACGTCACGGCCTGGCTAGACGAAGCGCTCAACCGCTGGCACCTGATGCGCCCGGAAGCCAGCTACCGTTTCCAGCGCCTGCGTGATGGCCAGGTACCGCGACTGGCGCCGCCGCCCGACCTGACCCAGGCCCTGCTGAACCTGCTGAACAATGCCGCCGATGCCTGCCCGGACGACCTGGAGGTGCGCCTTGACTGGGACGCCCAGGACATCGTCATCAGCATCCGCGACCATGGCCCCGGCATGCCGCCGGCCATTGCCGAAGCGATCGGCAAACCCTTTATTACCACCAAGGGCAAAGGCTTCGGCCTGGGCCTGTTCTTGAGCAAGGCCAGCGTGACGCGAGCGGGCGGTTCGGTGAAACTCTATAGTCATGAGCAGGGTGGCACCCTGACCGAATTGCGCCTGCCCCATGGCAAGCGAGGAGATGAATGATGAGCGAAGAAAACCAGGTCGAAGGCGAAGAACTGCCGCACCTGCTGCTGGTGGATGACGATGCCACCTTCACCCGGGTCATGGCGCGGGCCATGAGCCGCCGCGGTTTCCGTGTGAGTACCGCAAGCTCTGCCGAGGAAGGCCTGAAGCTGGCCGAGCAGGACCTGCCGGACTACGCCACGCTGGACCTGAAGATGGAAGGCGATTCGGGCCTGGTGCTGCTGCCCAAGCTGCTGGAACTGGACCCGGAAATGCGCGTGGTGATCCTGACCGGATACTCGAGCATCGCCACTGCGGTCGAAGCGGTGAAGCGCGGGGCCTGCAACTACCTGTGCAAACCTGCAGATGCCGACGATGTGCTGGCTGCACTGCTGTC
Organism: Pseudomonas sp. TWI923; assembly: GCF_039673365.1. NCBI lineage: Bacteria > Pseudomonadati > Pseudomonadota > Gammaproteobacteria > Pseudomonadales > Pseudomonadaceae > Pseudomonas > Pseudomonas sp. TWI923. The sequence goes on from NZ_JBDJLM010000025.1 coordinate 65,596, forward strand.
GGAGCACACCGACCTGGATGCCCTGGTGCCGGAAAACCCGATGTCGGTGGATCGCTTGCAGTGGGAGCATATCCAGCGCGTGCTGGGCGAGCATGAAGGCAATATCTCCGCCACCGCGCGAGCGCTGGGCATGCACCGGCGCACCTTGCAGCGCAAGTTGCAGAAGCGCCCGGTACGGCGCTAAAGGCATCGCGGGGGCGGACCCGGCCCCCCGGGGTGGGGGGGGGGGCCCCCCCGGGTTATTTTA